>NZ_JBMDJJ010000060.1:0-4733 GCF_057809135.1 Chryseobacterium sp. FG46
TTTAAAGATATAGCCAAAGCTTACAAAATCTTTAAAGATGTGTCCACACGATAGTTACCCAAAGGGGTAAATTTCCTTCATGTAGGGGGTAGAGACCGTTCATGAAGCCTCTCCAGGGGCTTATTAAAGGGGTTGGAAGGGCTTTGGAAGGGGCTGAAATTATTTCTGAGCAATATTTTCAGTGATTTTAAAGAAAATTTACGTTTTCCCGTAAGCGGGAGCTGGAGATTTTTATTATTATTGCAATCTATAATTATAAAACCATGAAAACAAATACTATTTCATTTCCAACATAGTAGTATCAACCTATTTGACAACTCCATTTTCTTATTTGTGTTAAATTTATAATACCAAACACTTGAAAATTATAACACGTATTAAGAAATTAAAAACATAATTGATTCAGCACCTACTACATTTAATTATCTACACAAAAAATCAATGAAAAACTTAGAGTATTACAAATTAAAAGAAGAATTTCTCAATGAATGGCCATTATCAAGAATTCAGGATTTAAAATTAGAAGAATATACGAATCTGGATAAAACCTCCTTTTGCTATTGGGTTGAAGCAAAGACAAATCTTTTAGGAAGTATTTGGGGAGGCTCTGCCTACAAATTTGGTATCTACAAACGTAGAGATAAAAGTAAAGAGGTGCTGAACGGGAATAGAATGACAGATGATGAATACGCATGGCATTCAAAATATGGTAAAACAAGAGAAGAAGCATTTTCAACAATCAAATTAATTTTATTGGAAATTGTTGAGAGTGCGCAAAAAAATGATCTGGAAAGCATTGATAAAATTAACTTAGGTGATGCTTACAAATGGAAAATTGCTTTTTTATATAACGATTTCAAAATTGTTAATATCTATAAGTGGGACAATTTATATAATGCTGCTGAGTTTCTAGGTTTTGATGAGGGTATCAAAAGCTATCCTGTACTCAATAGTTTTATTCTACAAAAGAAAGGACCCGACCAGGATTATTTTGATTTTACTCAGCTTCTATGGAGTAAAAGTGAAACAGAAAATAATGAGATTATAAACACTGAGGAAAATAATATTTTTGATATTAGCTATCCTAATCAAATTTTCTATGGGCCTCCGGGAACCGGAAAAACTTATAAAATCAATTCTTTTTTAAACTCCACTAAAAAGACTGAAACTAAAGAACCCATTACTTCTTCTATAAAAGTTGATCGCCACAAAACATTCTGGCATCTGGCTCCCGGGCAAGGAGGGTATTTGTGGAATGATCTAAAAAATGGTACCAGGCTAGGCTATGAATGGTGTTCCGTTGGACTTGGGGATTTAAATGATCTGGATAAAAAACAGACCGAAAATTTCAAGATGAGAACCTATTTCTCAGATGTAAAACAGGGAGATTATCTATGTATTATCTCCGGTAAAAAGTTTTATGGTATCGCAGAAGCACTTCATAATTATGATTTTTCAAAAGCTGTTGTAAATAGTTTTGATTTTCAGACTATTGAAGTAAAATGGATTAAAATTTTTGACACTCCAGAATTATTGTCCGCTTCTTACACTCCTACCTTTGGTAAACTGAATGGAGGAAAAAGGTGGAATTCCTTAATACAGGCATTACAGGAAAATAATATTGTTTTTGATGATACAACAACTATTGAATCTGCAAAACTGATTCCCCAATCTAATAATAGTATTTTTACAACCTTTCATCAGTCCTTCTCTTATGAAGACTTCATTGAAGGAATCAAACCAGATTTGGATGAAGATGATGAATTAAGGTATAATATTGAAGACGGTATCTTTAAAATTGCATGTGACAGAGCTGCAAATCTTGCCGGATTTGAAGATTTAAATGATGCATTAAAAAGCCCAAAAGAAATTGTTAAGGCAAAATTTGAAGTAAGTGAACGATTTTATCTTTTTATTGATGAAATAAACAGAGGAAACATTTCTCAGATATTTGGAGAACTCATCACTTTGATTGAAAAAGATAAGCGTTTAGGCCAACTTAATGAAACAAGGGTTACTTTGCCCTATTCTAAAAGTGAAATTCAGTTTTGTGTTCCTCCCAACCTATATATTATCGGAACCATGAATACCGCAGATAGAAGTGTTGAAGCTTTAGACACCGCTTTAAGAAGACGTTTTTGTTTCACCGAGATGCTTCCTGATAGAAAGGTGATCGAGGATAAAGCATTTAATGATTACCCACGGGCAGATGTTATGGAAAAAATCAACACCCGAATTGAACTCCTTTTAGATAGAAATTATACTCTGGGACACTCGTACTTTATTAAGGAAGATTTTAAAAACTCTTTCAAAAATGAGATAATACCTTTGCTTCAGGAGTATTTCTATAGTGACTACAGCAAAATTGGATTAATTTTAGGAAGAGGATTTGTTAAAGAAAAGGGCATATCTGAAAGTAAAGAAATTTTTGCTGATTTTTATGGCATAGATGATATTGACATTCAAAAAACATTTGAATTAATTCCGTTTGATGAATTAAATTTTGACGACGCAATAAAACTTTTACTAAGAATATGATTTCTCATAAAAGAATACAGGTCTATGAACATAGTTTTTTACGAATAGGCGACAGAGATTTTGATACAAAACATTTCATAACGTTGTCTAAACTTAATGCCTTACACAACTATCAATATTTTGATTTGAAACATAATGGTGTCGTTTTCAAACAATTCGTTGGGGTTCTTCAGATTGATAATCTTACCATTGAGATTCTTCCCAAAATAGATAGTTATGAACCAGAAGAGAATAAAAAAAAATGGCAGAGTGTTCTTATAGAAATGTTACGCTTAACCAAAAAATTAAAGATTCAGGAGGCTGGTCAAGCAAATGTTGTAAGACAGTCCATAACTCTTTTGGATATTTACTTTGAATGGTTTCTAAGTGAAGTACAACTATTAATTCATCAGGGATTAATAAAACAGTATTATAAGAAAACAGGAAATGTAAAAGCATTAAAAGGAAAGCTGGAATTTGCAATTCATATCCAGAAAAATCTGGCCCACAAAGAACGTTTTTATACTACACATCAAGTGTATGGAAAAGATCATCTTATTCATCAGGTCTTAGGACAAGCTTTAGATATTATTACTGATTTATCTAAAGGAAGTTATCTTCATACTAAATGTAAAACATTAAAGCTGGATTTTCCAGAGGTAAAATCAATTAATGCCACTGAATCTACATTTAAAAAGCTTCCTAAATCTAGAAAAAATGCCCCTTATGAAACTGCACTTTCAATAGCAAGATTTATCATATTAAACTATGCTCCAAATATTTCTCAAGGAACTGAAAAAATGTTAGCCTTATTATTTGACATGAATAAATTATGGGAAGAATACATTTTAATTCGGATCAAACAGGTGTCTAGAGATAATAATATACAAGTTTACGGGCAAAATTTTAAAGCATTTTGGAGGAATGTTTCAATACGCCCGGATATTGTATTAGTTAGTGACAAAGAACAATTTATTATTGATACTAAATGGAAAAATATAAACAATGACAAACCATCAATACATGATCTAAGACAAATGTACGTCTATAATGAATATTGGAAAAGTAGCAAATCACTTTTACTATATCCGTCAAACAATGATAATTTTGGTGGCCACATAAAGTTTGTTGCACTTGATAATACTGCTGATCAACATACATGTGGTCTGGGGAAAGTTTCTATTTTTAAAGATTGTAATAAACTATTAAATGATCAAATAGGAGCAAAAATCTTAAATTGGATAATGAAATAACAGTTTAGATTCCTATGGAATGACAAGGTGGGCGTTTATGTGTACGTGTATAGCCACTTATTTACTCAGGAAAACGGTGCAAACTATCCGCTTAGACTATCCACAACGTTTGTCATTACGTAGGAATACAGGCACAGAAAGCTTTCTGATGATAAAATAACAGTGTAGATTCCTGCGGAATGACAAGGTGGGCGCATGATGATGCATGGAATGATACTTATCTACTCCGGATTACCATACAAACTATCCGCTTAGACTATCCACAACGTTTGTCATTACGTAGAAATACAGGCACAGAAAGCTTTCTGATGATAAAATAAACAGTGTAGATTCCTGCGGAAGGACAAGGTGGGCGTTTATGTGTGCGTGCATTACCGCTTATTTCCTTCAGACATCAAATTTTTTGTAACCTTTATAAAACAAAAACACAAATGACTGCATTTTCAAAAGGAAGATATACCTATTATATCTATATTCTTACCAATAAAAATAGAAAAGTACTTTATACTGGTGTTACAGGAAACCTCCATAGGAGATTGTATCAACACAAAACAAAGCTAAATCCAGGCAGTTTCACAGCAAGATATAATCTTGAATTTCTGATTTATTACGAGAAATATGATTGGATTCATCATGCCATTCAAAGAGAAAAGGAAATCAAAAACTGGTCAAGAATGAAGAAACTTGAACTGATAAGGAGCACAAATCCTAATTTAGAATTTTTGAATTATTTGTTTGAGAATTGGCTTTGATATGAATAGTATTTCATATCAAATGACAAAATTGTTTGTCGTCAGACTAATAAGATAGTGAAATACAAACTATGCGCTTAGACTATCCACAACGTTTGTCATTCCGTAGGAATCCAGGCATAGAAAGTTATCTGATGATAAATGATGATAAATTAACTGTTTAGATTCCTGCGGAATGACAAGGTGGGCGTATGATGATGCATGGAATGAT
>NZ_JBMDJJ010000061.1:0-4244 GCF_057809135.1 Chryseobacterium sp. FG46
ATTACAAAGATACAATGACTAAACATTCCCCCCAACTTTTGAGACTGATCCCTTAATTGACCGTTTTCATTTCTTACTACTTATCAGATTAAACACTAACCTTCTATGAATGCCGCACCTTTTATTTTTGCTCCGTTTTTAGCAGCTTCCATTTTTTTATTATTTCTAAGCTCTCGTCTCATTTTGCGGTAGTCCCAGGGAGCGAGAGCATTACTATCCTGCCACAGACCCATTTTTTTAAGCTTTGCAGTTTCCTGAATTTTGCCCAGAGAAGCATCTTTTGAATAGGAAAAATACCACCATCCTAATCCTGCTTTGATAAGCTCTTTGGAAAGGTATTTCCCATCGTCATAATAGACCTTCGCAATGGATCTTCCATAACGGTCTGTGGTGGTTTCAACAAAACTTACCGTTTTCCCGAATACCTGAGCAGAAGTAAACTTTTTGGCATTTTTACCAAACGCCTGCCCATTTTCCGGACAGTCGACTTCAGCCAGTCTTATTTTTTTTTGTTGATTGCCTTTAAGCAATAAAGTAATGGTGTCTCCGTCTGAAATTTTGATCACTTTTCCGGTAGTCTGTGAGAATAGAAATACAGGGAAGAGTAAGTACAGCAGCATTAATCGTTTCATGGGGCAAATATAGGGATTAGTAAGGCTTGTTTAATTAAAAAACCTCGCAAAATGCGAGGCTTTTAGACTTAAGGTCTTTTGCTTTATTTTTCAACAAAGTCCGAGAACTTACGGAGCGAACTATTCAACATCCAATACTTTATGAACATCATTAAAATTATACCATCTTTCTTTTTTACCAGGATAATAATAGTATAATTGATCCAAATATGTATCTTCTTTAAGAAAGATAGTACCTTTATTTATTGGTATTATATAATTATCTAAATTGTTAATGAAACTAATGTATTGACTGTAATTGTATTTAGTTTGTGAAGAAATGGTTTCGCATAGTATATTTTTATTGTCAACTCTATTAGCATCATCACTGACACGCCCTCTGCTTGAAACATATTCACTAATCAACTTATTATTAAAAAAAGCTGCTAATTTTTGAGCATCAATTGCAACGAAAAATAAATACCCTCCTTTTTTTAACACTTGAAATAATTCATATAAATCTTTAGTAGAATTATTAGATTTTTTTCCAACTCTAAGTTCATCAAGAGTCAAAAAATTCTCTCTACAAAAACACTTTTTAGCAATTAAAAACTGTTGAAATGCTAAACTATCCTTTTTTAAAAATGTCTGTAATTTTTCATATCTGGTATTTCCAACAGTAGTTTGTCCCCAAACTATCACATTAAATAGCAAAAAAACTACAACAATGAATACTTTTTTCATCACTTACTTTGTTTATTATTTCTATCTGCAACGTACAAGTAAACAACTTGAGCATCCTTTAGATATTGAATTAAGTTATTTGTTTTTTTTCACTTCAAAGTTGGGAGGCTTTGCAGAGTGAGAGAATCTTAAAAAGCTAAATCATCTACATAAATATTAAACCCCGTCCTTTTTAAAATTTCTAAAGATCTGAAAAAACAACCAGTTCCCAATGCTTTTTCTAGATCAGCTGCTGAATTGATATGCAAATGAAATTCACTCATATTATTATTCTTACTTACATCGATAACTACTCATTTTATTAATCATAGTTCCATAAAGAACAATCCCATCTGGCTCATTATAATCTTCTTCAGTTAAAACATAATCTACAATAAATCGGGTTTTATATAAAGTTTTTTTTATATCAGCTCTATTATCAATATTTATAGTCAGTGTAATTTCAGATTTTTCTAATTCTTCTAAAATAGTAGATTTGGCTTCAGGTTTAACCTTCAGCAATAATTTATCATTGACAATTTTGTTATTTCTAGTAAGATCTAGATAATCTATTTTAATATTATTTAAAAATACCTCCATTTTTATTTACCAAATTATTTTATTTCATAAACAACCTTACCCTTAGGATCTTGTCCAGCAAAGTCTGCAATTTTGTATACAACAAAACTTGTAAAACTGTTAAGTTTATTGGTATCAGCTAAAAACAAATGTATTAACTCAAAAGTTGGGTTCTAAACCCCATTTATCTTGATAATCCAGCTTTTCAATTTTCTCAGAATTTTTTATAGTCATTTCTAAAGAACCTTTTGGTTTTATTATTGAGTCTCCATCCAAAACTTTATCCCACCAATCTCTATAAAACACTATACTATCTTTATTGCCATACACCAGAAATACTATGTTGTGATTATGATAATTAATATACTTTTTGCCAACTATTGATTTTATATCCTTATCTCTAATTTCATCCAAAAAACTACCTTTGTTTTTGCAAAAAAATAATTTTTTATAAAAAAACTAATGCAACAAAGATTAAAATTATTAATAAATTTTTATTTCTACTCATTAAAAAAATAAATTCATATTCTTACAGAAACAGTTTCTAACAGATTATATTTTTAATACTATTACCAGCTAAATGGCATCGCTACATACGTATTTTCAAAAATATTTAAGGGCAAATCTTCGGTTATTTTTAAGCAGTTTTTGTCACTCTTCACAATACAGACTTTCAGTAATTCTCCATGATGATGGTAGCCATTTAAGACCAATGTCTGAATACCATCAGTATCTAAAATCCTGATAAGCGTTCTAAATTTATCTCCTGTATCTGTTAATTCCAGAAAACTTAAATCAATATCTTTAAAAGAGATATTCTCATCGGTCACAATCTGAAAAAAGCGTTGTCCGGTATCATATGCAGTCAGGCCTTTAAATTTTTCATCTGCAGTTATAAGATTGGTTTCCAGGCAATCCAGATATACCTTTCGCTCTCCTGACAGGTAATTTCGGGTGTGCAGCTTAGCCTCTGGTAAGAACTCAATATCATTTCTCCTGAACGCTCTTTTCCATTCATCTATTTTTACTAAAATATCTTCATCTGCATACTCCCATAAAAACGAATAAACTTTTTGGTCAGGAAGAAAATTATCCACTTGAATTCCGTCTTCCTGGTTATAAAACAACCAGAAACTATCATAGTTCAATTCACTATGTTTAAAAAAATTGGAAAGGTAATAATGATGAATATCTCTATATTTCTTCATAAAACATTAATGTTTTTTTTGGAAGGTATTTCATTTTTCGCCGGAATAATTATAACTCCCAACAAACAATATTGACAGGTAACGAAGAATAAGTTTCAACAAAAGCATCATGATCAAAACGATAAAAATAAAAGTCTTGCATATTAATCTCAATTTTATGGATTTTAATTTCCAGATGCATAAAAAATGTAACAAACACTCTCATAAAATCATTGATATTAAGTACTACACTCTCGTCAGCATATAATCCTCCATTGATCTGATTACCAGAACAACCACCTCCCCAATACACACAATGATGTTCAATAAAAGAAATAAAGCAGTCAACCAGATTCTCCGACAAATCTTCATAAATTACAATTTTAAACTCAAATATATCTTTCATTAATTCTTATAAATGAATCCCAATTAATCCTTTATTCATTTTTTTCGGCATCATAATCTGAGCGCTGTGTTTATTGATTTTGTCGTAGTAATAATAATTAACATTATAAATTCCATTTATGTAGTCTCTATCAGAATTATCAGAAAAATATGTTCTAAATTCTCTGTTATTCTTAAAATTCTCAAAAAGCTCAGGCTCTACCGTAATCATATAATTATCTTCCATAAAAGGTTTATAATCACCATAATAAATATAACCAATGTGCTTATTTGCAGTATTAATGCTGTATATCCGGGAATCTTCAGTCCATTCTTTTTTTAACGACCATTGATTTGGGTAAACTCAGTGATGCATTTACAATAGTGTGACTTACAAATTCCTGATTCTTACAGCAAGAAGACATCACCATCAAAAAACAACAGAACAGAGGAAAACAAGCTCCTGCTTTCCAGGCTGTTTTTTTTATATTTCGGGATAAGAATGTTTAATGTGAACAAAAAAAACGAAAATTCTTTCATCATTTTTAATTGGGCTAAATCAATGGTTATTAACAGGGTAAAGTTAATAAAAAAGGGTGCATAAAAAATTAATTAAAAATTATACTTCATTTTCTTTTTTTATTAAAAAAAGAATCGCAACTTTGCAGCCCTAAAAACGATGTAAAATTCGTTATTGATGACCCTTTCGGGGCGTAGCGTAGTCCGGTCATCGCGCCTGGTTTGGGACCAGGAGGTCGCA
>NZ_JBMDJJ010000062.1:0-3976 GCF_057809135.1 Chryseobacterium sp. FG46
GCATAATACAAAGATACAATGACTAAACATTCCCCCCAACTTTTGATACTGATCCTAACATATTTTCCTACCAGAGATACTTTTGGAAATTCTTTTCCTTCAGATAGCATTGATAAAACGTTTTATTTAAAAGGGGGTATTTCAGTCTACGGCGGTTTTAGTGGAACGGAAACTTTCTTTAAGAGATCGGATTTAAAAAGTAATATAACGCTTTTAAGTGGCGAGCTGGGAGTTTTAGGAAATACACATGATAATTGCTATCATGTTGTGATGTTTGCTTCGAATATTGCCAGTGCTATTGGAGTAAAATTAGATGGGTTTTCCATTACCAATTGTTTTGCTGTAGCACTGTCAATAATAGTATAAACGGAAATGTTACTTCGAGATTAGGTCCTGTCATCTATTTTAATTAATGAAAATAATACTATTTCCAATAAGAGGATTTATATGAATTCCGGGTATTCAGGTGGAGGTATCTATACTTCAACTGGTAATAACATCATTTCTAACAATGAGATTTATAATAATAAAGCACTTTATGATGGTGGCGGAATTTAAAGGAACCAATACCATTACCAATAACTATATTCATGATAACACTGCTGCCGGCGATGGGTGGAGGTGTATATGTCGTTTAGGTGAAATAATGTGATCAGTAAAAATAAAGGCGTGATTAGTTAGATTGATACTTACTATTTTGGCGATGGCGGTATTTATACTGAAAAGGGTTCAAATTTCATCGTAAATAATGTGCTTTATGAAAATACTTCAAACTCATGAGAGGAGGTATTCTTCTTTATTACGGCAGCAATAAAGTCATCAACAATATCATATATAAAAATATAGGAACAGGAGGAGGTGGATTTTTTACCTTTCTAGGAAATAATTATGTGAAAAACAATATATTTTGGGGTAATATTGAGGGTACGGATAATCAGCATGGAGCTGATTATAACAATCATAATGACTAGCCGGCTGAAAATTATTTCTATAATAACCTATTTCAGTTACCCCAGGGATTTTATACTTTGGCATAACCAAAATTCTTTATATGGTTATCCTAATAATATATTCCAGAATAATCCCGGTTTTACAGATGGAACCAATGTTTTTGGAGCAGATGGAATTTTAAGAACTTCAGATGATGGATTATCCTTGTTGCCTGGTAGTGTCGCTGTCAATATGGAATGCTAACGGATTCGCCTACAGATGATATAAGAGGAATGCCCCGTATGGATAACTCTGATGCCGGAGCTTATGAATTGATGGGAAGTCTTGGTCTTGCAGAATTACTAATTAATGATTTTTAAAATTTATCCAAATCCAGCTAAAGATGTTTTAAATATAAAAACTGGTGATGAAATTTTGAAAGGCTTTATTTTTTTTAATATTTTTTCAAGTCTGAGCTTTAAAATTTTCGTTTGCATTGCTGACGGTGTTTAAAAGTTCACAAAATAAATTCTATGGCTGGTGATTAAAAACGCTTATATTTGTTTAACCACAATCGTTAAAAAATCTCATTCAACTCACTTTAATCAAAGCCATTAAAATGAAAAAAATCTTTACAATTCTTATTGCTTTTTTTGCAATAAAATCTTACTCTCAATCGGGTTCCCAATCTTATTATAAACGTCTTTTTGATACCAGAGGCCTTGACCAATGGGATGGCAATTCAACAAGTCCGGATCAGCTTGAGTTTGCCTGGGCTGTACCTGCCCATATGGAAGCATTGGTGCTGATGTATGAAAAAACACATGAGAAAAAATATGCTGAAACTTTAATCAAGTGTATCGGAAATACAATTGATAGGAGAGATGATTTGAGGAATCCTACATTGGGATACCCTATAATCTATGATTATCGCCATATTTCTGGGGCTGCCTGGTCTACAAATCATTATAATGCTGCAACGGATACAACTGGATTACCTTATTCTCATTTAGTGCATAGTGCTAATATTACCTATCCTATGGCTAAGTTTGCAGCAATAGTTAAAAAAGACAGTACTATTCAAAACTTAACATATAATTCAACAGGTCGTTATGCAGGTCAAAGCTATATAGCAATTGCAAATGATCTTATCCAAAAAATAAAAGAAACACTTAATTATCATACAGGTCAATGGTTTATAGAACCAGGCTCTAACAATACAATAGGATATTATAAAGAACGCAGCGATAATAATCCGCCAATAGGATTTCCGGGAGTAATTCTACCATTCAATATGCAAAGCTCTGTTGGAAGAGTGCTGGTGCAGATGTACAGGGCAACGAATGAAAACAATTATCTTGTCCAGCTCAATCAAATTGCCAATTTTATAAAAGCAAATACACAACTTAATTCTAGCTTAGGATCTAATGTTTGGACCTATTGGAAGCATGATACTTTACGTGAAGATATTTCTCATGCTGATTTAACAGCCGCTTTTCCTTATGAATGTAATAAGTATGGCATTTCAATTAATGGAAGCCTAATTTATACCACTGCAGATATAAATGCTTATACCAAAACGTTGACAAAAGATATTTATATCTCTCCTTTACATATTAAAAATGGTGTTAATTATAATGGTGAGAATTGGAATATAAAGTATAATACTAATACCTCTGATCCTGCTGTGGCTATCAGATATGGTACTTATACAGCTTATTTATGGCTATATTTATCTCAATATGATGATAAAACTTTATATCAGATCGTTTCTGATTTACAGGCTGCCAAAAATTATTATAGCAATATAACGGTATTTGATTCTTCAATAACATGGGCGCTTTTATCAAATTTTGAACATTTAGTTGTGCCTGTCAATACGGATCATGAATATGGTGAGGATTCTGATTGGAGGGGTGTTGCCAGCGGTAATTTCGATGGAGATAACGATGAAGAATTTGTTGTTATCAGAAATTTTGATGGCTTAATGCAGACTTTAGAACCACATGACAGAGCCTTTCGCCAGGTTACCACAAGTAAAGTATTTGGTGCTTCCAATAACTGGAAAGGATTGGCAGCTGGTGATTTTTTTGGAGATAATAAAAGTGAGATCGTCGCTTTAAATGATCATGCAGATGCTAGTGAAAATGGCCTTTATGTCTTGAAAGTTGAAAACGGTAATATCGTTGAGCATACGAAATATACGGGATGGGGAGCTCAATCAGAATGGGCTGGTGTTGTTGCAGGAAACTTTATTAGTGGAGGAAAAGACGATGTTATCACAGTAAGAAATTTTAATAAAGAGGTTAGGGTATATAAATTTGTTGGTACAGATATACAATCAGTGTATGTCAATACACTTAATCTGGCTGATAGTTCTAAAATTAAAGCAGTAGCATCAGGTGATCTAGATAAAGATGGCAAGGATGAGATCGTGCTGCTTGTTGATGCGGATGATATTAATGCTGTAAATAATGGTATTCATGTTTATCGTGTAAATGATAGTGGTATTCTCACAAAAATTACTGAATTTACAAATTGGGGTTCTGCTTCAGATTGGAAAGGGTTGGCTGTTGGAGATATTGATGCCGATGGTGCTGCTGAAATTATTGCTCACAGAAATTTTGACGGAGATTATAAATTATTTAAACTGAATGGAAATACATTATCAGGTATTACTGCTGAAAAGTTTCCGGTTCTGCAAACTAAAAATAATATAATGTGTTTCGGAAATTTTGATCCAAGTACAAAGAATGAAGAATTGGCTACTCTTAGAAAAGATGGAGGTATTGTAATGTTTTCTTCGGCAAATGTTACAAACAATGTGATTAACATGAATAACAGAACTGTTGATCCTTGTAGAAATGAATTTCCAGATGTCTTGTTCAGCTTTATGAAATCTGCATCTTTTGAAAGAGAAGATATAAAAGAAATATCTGTAAGATAACGAGATGAGAGGATAAAATATAATATTAATAGAAACGGGCTAAAGCCAGTCATGGTCGGAAGAAATTTCCGACCATTTTTTATGTTTTAAAGACTTTTG
>NZ_JBMDJJ010000063.1:0-3469 GCF_057809135.1 Chryseobacterium sp. FG46
CTCATCTTACTAAGCTTGATATATCAGACACTTCAATTACTCAATTACCCGAATCAATAGCACAGCTATCTCATCTTACTAAGCTTGATATATCAGACACTTCAATTACTCAATTACCCGAATCTATAGCACAGCTATCTAATCTTAATGAGCTTTATATATCAAACACTTCAATTACTCAATTACCTGAATCTATTGGGCAGCTATCTAATCTTACTTCGCTTGATGTATCACGCAATTCAATTACTCAATTACCTGAATCTATAGGACAGCTATCTAAACTTACTCATCTTAATTTAAGGTCCAGTACTATTGAACAATTACCTGGCAGTATAAGCAGATTATCGAATCTCATGTATTTAGCGGCACAGGGAACCAGAATTACAGATTTGCCTGAAGAATTAGCTAATTTGGAAAATATTCGACATTTAGATTTTCAACGCAACAATCTTTCCACAGAAGCCCTTGGGCTTTTGACTCGTATTGGAAATCGAGACAATGTTACTGTTCTTACTAATATGGCAGCCTATGATACCCTTCAAAGCCATGAACATGTTTTGAAACGACTTTATCCAGATAACCAGGAGCGAGAGCAGATATCAGCGGGGATAGAAACTTGTGATTTGGATGTTGCCGTTATTACCTATGGAAATGAACGTACTGAGAATAAGGCTGCCAAAGATGCAATAAAGGAATTTTTGAGTAAAGTCCCTGTTAACAGTGGATCTGAATATAATTTGTATGGTCCTGCTACTAAGATACTGTTAGCTCAGCTGCAAGATCCCAATATAAAAAAAGAGGACAGGAATCTGCTACTGGTAAAAATGGCTGTTTCTCTTGGAGACTGTGCTACTCCGGTTAAAGAGTTTTTGATAAAAAAGAAGATAGAAGAGTTATTAAAACAAAGTAGCGGGTTGTCAGAAATGGATGAGCAAATGATAGGAAGACAAGCTCTCATGGAGGAAACAGGCAAGCTAAAAGGGTTCAGGGACAATGAGAAAATAGAAGCGGTAAATGCCCTTGTGGGCTTAGTTTATTCTCCAACCCGTATAGATCAGAAACATCAGGCGATGATGAGTGCTGTTCCTGATATAAGGTTTGTTGGAGAGAGTGTCAGGGATCTTCCTCTTATATCGAATTATCCGGTTTTTGGTTTTTCACTGATAAAAGATAAACCTGAATTAATCGAAAAATTTGCTGCTTTGGTTTGTGAAATGAATGGCGATAAACCTGCACAAACATCTGCGGGTGAATATAAGTTAGATGAGAAAAAGCTAAAGGAACTAAAAGATAATCTTCTGGCTGGCATGGGATTACAAAATGATCCTATTGCAGCAGAACGGGAGAAGTATATTCAGAAATATCCGCAGGATATGCAGAAGTATATAATCGAAACTGATATATCCGATACGCTCTTTTCTGCTGATATAAAAGAAACTGAAGAGCTGATAGATTTCACCAGTCATCAAAAAGTACTTAAGGATTGGCTAAAAAATGAGAATGGGAAAGAATCAATAAAGCAGAAATACGAAGAATATGTATCAGCACAACAAAGCAGACTTAAGGATTTCGTGGATCAAAAGCAAGTTCATCAAAATACTCAGGGAGAGGGACAGCGAGAGTCAAGAGTGAACACTATCAGTGATAATAATAGATATCGTCAGATGGCTTCTGCCCAAATTCAACCTCAAACAGAAATGCAAAGAGGAGAATCACGTACTCTATCAACCTCTGCCCGACACGATCGAACAGAGACAGAGAGAGAGTCCACTCATCTTCTGTCAGGCTCTGCCGGACATCGACGTTAAAAAAGAGATTCTTAAGAGCGATTTGGTTCTCAACGAAGACCAAGATACAATATTTATAAATATTAAGAGTAGTAGAAAATACTTGTCAAACATTAAAAAAAACATATGGTTACTGAAGAACAATTAGAAGAAATTAACTATATAATATCATTGGCCGATCGTGGATCATGGGAAACAAGCTTGGATCTGTCCGGTTTATCTATAGATTCGGAGACTTTAGAGAAAGTGATGCCTGAAATATTGAAGATCCCTAATCTTACGAAACTTGATGTAAGTTACAACAATCTTACGAGCTTACCTAACAGTATAGCTAAACTATCAAGCCTTACCCATTTGATGGCTACAGATAATGAAATTCAAGATCTTTGTGACACCTTAGATAATTTGGGGAATCTTGAAAACTTTGATTTCAGGAGGAATCCTCTTTCACCTGAATCAGGTAACCATCTGATTCATATCAGACAAACAATACAGGATATAGCTGATGATTATAAATATGCATTAAGTATATTGTATCCGAATGATAAAGAGCGGGTGGAGATAGCCATGCAAATAGAGACTTCTGATTTAGATCCTGCATCTATTACCAGTGAAACGGTTTCCAATGACAATATTATTCAGAATACAATAATCAAATCTTCCAAAAATGCCATAAAACTATTTTTGAGTAAGGTGCCTGTTCATAATGAGTATGAACTGAATGTATATGGTCCTACCGTTAAAATGCTGCTATCCCAACTGCAGGATCACAATATTCCCTTTGAAGACAGAAATACGATACAGTTAGGAATAACGAGCTCTCTGGGAAACTGTGACACGCCGGTTAAAGAGCATTTAATGAGAGTAAAGATCGCAGAGCTATTAAAATCAGGAGAAAAATTATCGGAAGAAAATTATCTGACGATAGAAAGGCTGGCCCTTATTGAGGCAGCAGGTAAGCTGAAAAATCTGCCACCAAACGAAAAAATAGAAGCGGTAAATGCCCTGGTTAGTTTAGTGTATTCTCGCAAACAAATAGGACATCTAGCTGCAAAATCAAAAATTTACTCGCAATTTTGGAGGGGAGAAAATGAAAATCTTACTAAAGAAAGAAATCTACCCCCGATATCAATAAATTCAGAATATGGTTTTAAAATATTAAATCCTGATGTAATTAAGGAGTTTATTGCTTTAGTTGGTGCTAGAAATATAGGTGAACGACATCATGAATTGAATGAGAAAAAGCTAAAGGAATTAACAGACAATTATTTGTCTGGCATGGGATTACAAAACGATTCTATAGCAGTAGAACGGGAGAAGCATATCCAGAAATATCCGGAAGATATGCAGATGTTTATTATGGAAAATCCTGATATATCGGATACCCTCTTTTCTGCTGATATGGATGAGGCAGGAGAACTGATGAACTTTCCTGGCCATCAGGAAGTACTTAGGGGCTTGCTAAAAAATGAGAATAAGGAAGAATCCATAAAGCAGAAATACAAAGAATATCTATCGGAACAACAAAATAAAATTAAAGATTTTGTGAGCCAAAAGCTAACTCCCCAAAATGCGCAGGCAGAGGCACAGAAAGAAGAACAGCCACCTCTACCACCTCGCTCTCAGGCTCGACATCCGACTCGTACTCAAACAGAGACACAGAGAAGAGAACTGCGTCCGCT
>NZ_JBMDJJ010000064.1:0-3099 GCF_057809135.1 Chryseobacterium sp. FG46
AAGACATTAAGATCATTGACATTAACGGTAAAGACATCACAAAGAGAAAACCGAGCGCATAAAGCGCTTGAGTAACCAATAGGAAAGAAATCGTTAAGGGCGTATGGCGGATGCCTAGGCTTTCAGAGGCGAAGAAGGACGTGGTAAGCTGCGAAAAGCTGCGGGGATTGGCACACACGAATAGATCCGCAGATGTCCGAATGGGGCAACCCGGCATGTTGAAGACATGTCACCTCGTAAGAGGAGCAAACCCGGAGAACTGAAACATCTAAGTACCCGGAGGAAAAGAAATCGAAGAGATTCCGTAAGTAGTGGCGAGCGAAAGCGGATTAGCCCAAAAGTCTTTTTATGTTTAGAGGAATGTTCTGGAAAGAACAATCATAGAAGGTGATAATCCTGTACTCGAAAGGCATAATAAGATGATAAATGAGTAGGGCGGGACACGTGAAATCCTGTCTGAATATGGGGGGACCATCCTCCAAGGCTAAATACTCCTGAAAGACCGATAGTGAACAAGTACTGTGAAGGAAAGGTGAAAAGCACTTCGAATAGAAGGGTGAAATAGAACCTGAAACCGTACGCCTACAAGCGGTCGGAGCAGCGTAATGCTGTGACGGCGTGCCTTTTGCATAATGAGCCTACGAGTTAATTTTACTAGCGAGGTTAAGGTATTAAGTACCGGAGCCGGAGCGAAAGCGAGTCTGAATAGGGCGTATAGTTAGTAGGATTAGACGCGAAACCTTGTGATCTACCCATGGGCAGGTTGAAGCTCTGGTAACACAGAGTGGAGGACCGAACCGGTTGACGTTGAAAAGTCTTCGGATGACCTGTGGGTAGGGGTGAAAGGCCAATCAAACTGGGAGATAGCTCGTACTCTCCGAAATGCATTTAGGTGCAGCGTCGTATATAAGTTTATTAGAGGTAGAGCTACTGATTGGATGCGGGGGTTTCATCGCCTACCAATTCCTGACAAACTCCGAATGCTAATAAATGTTCTACGGCAGTGAGGGCATGGGTGCTAAGGTCCATGTCCGAGAGGGAAAGAACCCAGACCAACAGCTAAGGTCCCCAAATATATGTTAAGTTGAAACAACGCGGTTGGACTGCATTGACAGCTAGGATGTTGGCTTGGAAGCAGCCATTCATTTAAAGAGTGCGTAACAGCTCACTAGTCGAGCGGTCCGGCATGGATAATAATCGGGCATAAACATATTACCGAAGCTATGGATTTATATTTTAGATATATCTGGTAGGAGAGCATTCTATTTGCGCCGAAGCAGTACTGTGAGGTATTGTGGAGCGGATAGAAAAGAAAATGTAGGCATAAGTAACGATAAAGCAGGCGAGAAACCTGCTCACCGAAAGACCAAGGCTTCCTCAGCCATGCTAATCAGCTGAGGGTTAGTCGGGACCTAACGCGAACCCGAAAGGGGTAGTGGATGGACAATGGGTTAATATTCCCATACTTGCTCACGAATAAAGGGGACGGTTGGATGTATCTGCTGGAGACTGACGGAATAGTCAAGGCTTAGCCTTCGGGCGAAGCTGCTGTAGAGTAATCTGATCCAAGAAAAGCCGAAGTGAAGCAACCCGTACCAAAACCGACACAGGTGGTCGAGGAGAGAATCCTAAGGTGCTCGAGTGAGTCGTGGCTAAGGAACTAGGCAAAATAGTCTCGTAACTTCGGAAGAAGAGACGCCATCAGCAATGGTGGCCGCAGTGAAGAGGCCCAGGCGACTGTTTATCAAAAACACAGGACTCTGCTAAATCGAAAGATGCTGTATAGGGTCTGACACCTGCCCGGTGCTGGAAGGTTAAGGAAGGTGCTTAGGGTTAAACCGAAGGCATTAACTGAAGCCCCAGTAAACGGCGGCCGTAACTATAACGGTCCTAAGGTAGCGAAATTCCTTGTCGGGTAAGTTCCGACCTGCACGAATGGTGTAACGATCTGGGCACTGTCTCAGCCACGAGCTCGGTGAAATTGTAGTATCGGTGAAGATGCCGATTACCCGCAATGGGACGAAAAGACCCTGTGAACCTTTACTATAACTTCGTATTGACTTTGAGTAAGTAATGTGTAGGATAGGTGGGAGGCTTTGAAGCAGGCACGCTAGTGTTTGTGGAGCCAACGTTGAAATACCACCCTTTACTTACTTGGAGCCTAACTTCTTTTAGAAGGACATTGCGTGGTGGGTAGTTTGACTGGGGTGGTCGCCTCCAAAAGAGTAACGGAGGCTTTCAAAGGTACCCTCAGCACGCTTGGTAACCGTGCGTAGAGTGTAATGGCATAAGGGTGCTTGACTGTGAGACCAACAAGTCGATCAGGTGCGAAAGCAGGACATAGTGATCCGGTGGTTCCGTATGGAAGGGCCATCGCTCATAGGATAAAAGGTACTCCGGGGATAACAGGCTAGTCTCCCCCAAGAGCTCACATCGACGGGGAGGTTCGGCACCTCGATGTCGGCTCGTCACATCCTGGGGCTGGAGAAGGTCCCAAGGGTTGGGCTGTTCGCCCATTAAAGTGGCACGCGAGCTGGGTTCAGAACGTCGTGAGACAGTTCGGTCTCTATCTATTGCGGGCGTTAGATGTTTGAGAGGGCTTGATTCTAGTACGAGAGGACCGAATTGAACAAACCTCTGGTGTATCAGTTGTACCGCCAGGTGCACCGCTGAGTAGCTACGTTTGGAAGAGATAAGCACTGAAAGCATATAAGTGCGAAACTCGCCTCAAGATGAGACATCTTTTAAGGGTCGTTGTAGATGACGACGTTGATAGGCTATAGGTGTAAAGACAGTAATGTCATAGCCAAGTAGTACTAATTACCCGTAGATTTATAGCCTTTGGTTGCTATATCAGATTTATAATAAAAAATGACAAGTACTTTATGCGCAGTAAAGGTTTTGTCTTTGTGAAAGTTTTTATCGCTTAAAAACGCAATAAGCTAAAGGGCTAAAGCCTAATGCTTAAAGCTATATACAACCTTTAGGGTGGTTTTAGCGGTGGGGCTCACCTGTTCCCATTCCGAACACAGAAGTTAAGCCCACCAGCGCCGATGGTACTGCTAACGCGGGAGAGTAGGCCGCCGCCAGTTTTTATTT
>NZ_JBMDJJ010000065.1:0-2842 GCF_057809135.1 Chryseobacterium sp. FG46
ATACTAAATAACAATAAATGTATAAAACTAGAAATAATTGTGTCCACACGATAGTTTGGGTAAGGGGGTAGAGGGGGTTGCTTAAGGGGCTCCCGGTGCTTATATAAGGGGGGCGAGACCTTTATTAAAGGGGGGCGAGGCCGTTGCTATACTACCTGGAGGGTTTAGTAAAGGAGGTAAGAGGATTAAAATACTGTTATAAGAATCATGTGCTATCCACCTGGCTTCATCAGTGGCGCAGCCACCATTCCTTTGCTCCCTCTAATCATAGACTTATTCCTTTGTTTTAAACGCAAGGTCGCAAAGTTTTAAATATTGATCTGTTTTTTAAGGCGTAAGAAAATCAAAGATTTTCAGCAGGTAAGGATATCAGGGTATAGAAATTTTATCGGAGATAAAATCTTTGCGCCTTAGAAACACACCTTATCATAAGAACCTGCGTCTTTGCGATTTCCAACCAAAAATCAGCAAATGGATGAGCACAAAAAAGCACGTTTTCACGTGCTCTCAAAAAGGTCTTTATTCTTACTGATTATTATTTGAAGTGGGGGGAGGGGTTTCAGTTTGTCCTGAAGTCTGTCCCGTTACAAAAAACTGTTTCATTCCTTCGTAAATCACATTGGTACCAGGTACATTTTCTTCAGAAAGGTATCTGACGCTTCGGTAGAAACTGATGGCATTGTGATAATTATCGTGATCCAGCAATACTTTGGTGTCAGAAAGCTGCTCTACCAGTGAATCTAATAGCTGTAAGCGTTGTTCTATCTGTTCTCTTGCGATATAATCTCTGTCGAATTCTGCTTTATCAAGGAATCCCGGAACATACTGAGTATTTTGTTCCATATAGGTTTTGGCTTTATTCACGAAGAGTTTGTTCTGTTCTGCAATTCTTCCGTATTGCTGTCTCTGATCCGGAGTAAGGTTGATGGTTTTGCCTGTAAGGACGGTCTGGATGTCCTGAATTGCTTTGTCAATGGTTTGTAAATCGCTTTCTGAAAAGCTTACACTAATTAAATTGTCCAGTGCCATAATATTGTGCTTTTTTGGGTTTGCAGGATCAAATATAGCGAGTGTAATGCATAGAAAAATAGAGTGTTGTAAGATTTTCAGAACGTGTTCACCAGAAAGTGAAAACCTGATAACAGCTTTTGTTTTTTTGTTGTTTTTGATGAAAAAAATAGGCTGTAAAAACGGAAATGGCGAAATAGGTGAGGAGGTCCGTTTCCAGGGTATCATGGTGAAGAACTGAGATTGTAATTAAGCTGCTTTTTAAGCCGTGTTTTTATAAATATTTTTCTATATTTAAAACTTCATACATATTGATTGATCATGGAACATAAAATACATCAGGGGCGCAATGTGAAACGATTCAGGGAAATGCTGGGCATCAAGCAGGAAGCATTGGCTTTTGACCTTGGGGACGACTGGAGCCAGAAGAAAATTTCTCTGCTGGAACAGAAAGAAATTATTGAAGACCCTTTACTGAAAAGAATTTCTGAAGTATTGAAAATTCCGGTGGAAGCGTTTCAGAATTTTGATGAGGAGCAGGCGGTGAATATTATTTCTAATACTTTTGGTGATAACGCTTGTGTTGGAAACCCAAATTCAACTTTCAACTTCAGTCCTATTGAAGAAATAAAGAAGTTGCATGAAGAAAAAATGGAGCTTTATGAAAGGATGCTGAAGGAGAAGGATGAGATGATGATGAGGTTGGAGAGGTTGATTGAGAAGGGATAGTTTAAGATATTAAAAAAAAGGTTCAGTATGTGCTGAACCTTTTATTTTTAATTTAAATGGAGACTTTCTTGTCTGCTTACAAAGCTGCTTACAGTCAATCTGTGTACCCCTAGGATCCTTCCAATTGCAGAATAGGATACTTTTTTATCCAGGAGTTCCTGAATTTTCTTTTCATGCCCTGTAAGTTTAGTTTTTGAAGATTTGCTTCCTTTAGGCCTTCCTAAAATTACTCCTTCTGCGCGTTTTCTAGCTAATGCTTCTTTAGTTCGTTGAGAAATTAAATTTCTTTCGATTTCAGCAGAAAGTCCAAAAGCAAAAGCTAATACCTTTGAGCTAATATCACTTCCTAACCGATAATTGTCTTTGATTGTCCAAACTTGAATATCCCGATTCATGCATTCATTAAGAATGCCCATAATCATTAATAGATTTCTTCCCAATCTGGAAAGCTCAGAGCAGATAAGAACATCTCCTTTCTTCATCTTTTTTAAAAGCTTACCTAGTTTTCTGTCATCCACATTTTTTGCACCAGAGATGGTTTCTTCAATCCATTTGTTAACTACTATTTCTTGGTATTGGCAAAATTGATTGATCTCAAAACGTTGGTTCTCTACTGTTTGTTTGTCGGTGCTTACTCTGATGTATCCGTAAATCATTGTATTTGTTGTTAAAATTATTTGATATTTAATTTAAACAAAAACTGATAAAAATAATACATAGTATTATTTTTATCAAGAATAATAAATTATATGAAACTCTTTGAAAAATTGCATAACAATAACGACCATTATTAAGAGGACGTGATATTAAAAGATATTGTTATGAATTTGCAGATCTATATCTCTTATTTATTCCTTGGCATTTCCCATTACATAATGATTCAAGTATTAAAGGAGCTTCTTTAGAAGCTGAAAAAGTATTTGAAAATCAATACAATGCCATATACAAACATTTGTTACAGTATAAAAATGAACTTTCCAACCGAAATAAAGCTGAAACTGGAATTCGCTATGAATGGTATGCTTTGCAAAGATGGGGCGCAAATTATTGGGAGGATTTTTTTAGACCAAAAATAATTTTCCAAGAAATGGTACAAGAATCCAGT
>NZ_JBMDJJ010000066.1:0-2021 GCF_057809135.1 Chryseobacterium sp. FG46
TCCTCTTTAGGCATATATCCTGAAACAGGAGTGTTGATTACTTTTCCGTCCGGAGTGATTAAAACATAGTGAGGTTGAGAGTTATTGTTAAAGTTAACCTGCTGGAATAAACTCCATCTGTCCCCAATTGTTTTTACCTTTTTGATCTGACCGTCTCCAAGGTCAATTTTGGTTTTTTGATCCTCAGGAAGCTCTTCTTTGTCATCCACATATAAGGAGGCTAATACTACGTCATTTTGAAGAATCGGTAAGATGTCTGGTTCGCTCCATACAAATTCCTCCATTTTTCTACAGTTTTCACATCCGTATCCCGTAAAGTCGATCAGGATTGGTTTATCATCTTTTTTAGCCAGTTCTATTGCTTTGAAGAAGTCGTGTTCCGGATGCATTCCTAAAATTCCGTCTTTTTCATCATGGAAATAGCTTACGTTCAGTGGAGGTAGGATTCCGCTTAAAAGCTGAAGTTTAGGTCGATCAGACGGGATTAACCCTTGAATTAGGTAGATCACAAAGCCAATTCCCAATACCCCCAATATCTTTCTTGTGATAGAAATTTTAGGTTTTTTATCATCATGCGGGAATCTGATGAATCCTAGTAAATATAATGCTAAACCTAATGCAATAATGATCCATATGGCAATAAAAAGCTCTCTTTTTAAGAAGAATGTTTTGGAGACAAGATCTGCTTTAGACAAGAATTTCAATGCTAATGCCAGTTCTACAAACCCTAAAACAACTTTTACCGTATTCATCCATCCTCCGGATTTTGGAAGACTTTGTAATGCCTGCGGGAATAACGCCAGCAATCCAAAAATAATCGCCCATGCCAGCCCGAATCCTGCCAAAGCAAAGGTCAGCAGCATAGGAACATTTGATGAACCTGTGACAGCACTTCCTAATAAACTTCCTAAAATAGGTCCTGTACATGAGAAAGAAACAATCACCAGCGTTAATGCCATGAAGAAAATCCCGATAATTCCTCCCGCTTCTTCCGCTTTAGAAGATTTGTTGGCAATTGAACTTGGCAGTGTGATATCATAATACCCGAAGAAACTTCCGGCAAAGAAGATGAATATGATAAAGAACGCAATATTCAACCATACGCTTGTAGAAATTTCGTTGAAGATATTTCCGGCAATACCATCAATAATGTGGAAAGGAATACTTAGTAAAACAAAGATCAGAAGAATGAAAAAACCATAGATCAGGGCATCTCTTTTTCCTTTTGCTTTGTTTTTATTTCCTTTGGTAAAGAAAGAAACCGTTAGTGGAATCATCGGGAACACGCATGGCGTAAGCAAAGCAATTAATCCTCCGATAAATCCTAAGAATAAATACGTCCAGTAATTTTCATCCACTTTAGTAGAAGCTGTACCGCAATCTGTTAATGGTTTTTTGAAATCGATGGTTGCAATTTTCAGCTGCTTTGGATCCAGTTTTGATGTTTCTGTAATCGTAGCTTCTGTTTTTGCAGGATTTTCAGTAACGGTCTCGGAAACTTTCACAGAATCTTTTACAGGGTCTGCTGTTTCCTCGGTTGAAACCTCTTCCGTTGCCCCTTTGGGGGTAACTTTTTGGTTGAATTCTAATGTGTTGGGAGCCAGACAAACTCTGTCGTCACAGGTCTGATACGTAATCTCAGAAGTGACATCTGCGGGTTTTGTTGGATCTTTTAGTTTGAATTTCTGCTTAAATCCAGCAGAATTGGAGTAGAAAACAATGGTACCTCCAAATGCTTCGGAAAATTCTTCATGTTTTTTACCCACTTCGGAAAATTTTCCGATCAATTCAATATTCTTTCCTGTCACTTTATATTCTGTCGGAATTCCGGTATCTTCCGGTAAATCTTTAGAGTAAATATGCCATCCGCTTTCCATGGTAGCATTCAATACCGCTTCATATTGATTGTTCCCCAGATCGTTGATGGTGAATTTAAACTTTACAGGATTTTTTATCTGCGCATTAATTCCTGTCGCTAAAAATAGTAGAATTAATAAAAACCAGTTTCTAAATTTCATTGT
>NZ_JBMDJJ010000067.1:0-1843 GCF_057809135.1 Chryseobacterium sp. FG46
TCAAAACTTTTTGTAAAAAAAGTTGCCAGTTTAAAAAGAGTTTGTATCTTTGCAGTCCCAATTAGAGGGAGCGCAGGAGTAGAGAGATTGAGGGTTTATGAGGGATTAAGGTTACTTAAAAAACTTTAAAATTTTCTTCGAAAACATTTGGTTAAATCAAAATAAAGTTTTACTTTTGCACTCGCAAATACGGAGCGACACTGACAGAAAGATTGCTACGTTATAAAGCGAAAGATAAAAAGATCATTGACATACAATATAACAACCAAGTAAGGAAAAACTAAAGCGTTAAAAACTTTGAGTGAGTCAGACAAACATACAATGGAGAGTTTGATCCTGGCTCAGGATGAACGCTAGCGGGAGGCCTAACACATGCAAGCCGAGCGGTATAGATCTTTCGGGATCTAGAGAGCGGCGTACGGGTGCGGAACACGTGTGCAACCTGCCTTTATCAGGGGGATAGCCTTTCGAAAGGAAGATTAATACCCCATAATATTTAGAATGGCATCATTTTAAATTGAAAACTCCGGTGGATAGAGATGGGCACGCGCAAGATTAGATAGTTGGTGAGGTAACGGCTCACCAAGTCTGCGATCTTTAGGGGGCCTGAGAGGGTGATCCCCCACACTGGTACTGAGACACGGACCAGACTCCTACGGGAGGCAGCAGTGAGGAATATTGGACAATGGGTGGAAGCCTGATCCAGCCATCCCGCGTGAAGGACGACGGCCCTATGGGTTGTAAACTTCTTTTGTATAGGGATAAACCTAGATACGTGTATCTAGCTGAAGGTACTATACGAATAAGCACCGGCTAACTCCGTGCCAGCAGCCGCGGTAATACGGAGGGTGCAAGCGTTATCCGGATTTATTGGGTTTAAAGGGTCCGTAGGCGGATCTGTAAGTCAGTGGTGAAATCTCACAGCTTAACTGTGAAACTGCCATTGATACTGCAGGTCTTGAGTGTTGTTGAAGTAGCTGGAATAAGTAGTGTAGCGGTGAAATGCATAGATATTACTTAGAACACCAATTGCGAAGGCAGGTTACTAAGCAACAACTGACGCTGATGGACGAAAGCGTGGGGAGCGAACAGGATTAGATACCCTGGTAGTCCACGCCGTAAACGATGCTAACTCGTTTTTGGGCTTTCGGGTTCAGAGACTAAGCGAAAGTGATAAGTTAGCCACCTGGGGAGTACGAACGCAAGTTTGAAACTCAAAGGAATTGACGGGGGCCCGCACAAGCGGTGGATTATGTGGTTTAATTCGATGATACGCGAGGAACCTTACCAAGGCTTAAATGGGAAATGACAGGTTTAGAAATAGACTTTTCTTCGGACATTTTTCAAGGTGCTGCATGGTTGTCGTCAGCTCGTGCCGTGAGGTGTTAGGTTAAGTCCTGCAACGAGCGCAACCCCTGTCACTAGTTGCCATCATTAAGTTGGGGACTCTAGTGAGACTGCCTACGCAAGTAGAGAGGAAGGTGGGGATGACGTCAAATCATCACGGCCCTTACGCCTTGGGCCACACACGTAATACAATGGCCGGTACAGAGGGCAGCTACACAGTGATGTGATGCAAATCTCGAAAGCCGGTCTCAGTTCGGATTGGAGTCTGCAACTCGACTCTATGAAGCTGGAATCGCTAGTAATCGCGCATCAGCCATGGCGCGGTGAATACGTTCCCGGGCCTTGTACACACCGCCCGTCAAGCCATGGAAGTCTGGGGTACCTGAAGTCGGTGACCGTAACAGGAGCTGCCTAGGGTAAAACAGGTAACTAGGGCTAAGTCGTAACAAGGTAGCCGTACCGGAAGGTGCGGCTGGAACATCTCATTTTAGAGCGT
>NZ_JBMDJJ010000068.1:0-1677 GCF_057809135.1 Chryseobacterium sp. FG46
TTTTTTTGTATATTTATTTGGCAATCAATTAGATGTATGGCTTTTAAACATTATAATCAAAATCAGCTGGTTTTATTTCCGCATACTTTTGACGATCTGATTCCTATGGATCATCCTGTGCGGATTGTAAATGAAGTTTTAGACAGGATCAACATCAGCACTTTATTAGATGCATACCGCAAAGAAGGTAACCCTAGCTATCATCCCCTGATGATGCTCAAATTGATGGTTTTTGCGTATATGGAAAATATTTATTCCTCCCGTAAGATAGAAAAGGCCATGCGGGAAAATGTTTTGTTCATGTGGCTTTCCAATATGAATATTGCGGATCATAATACCATCGCCCGTTTTCGAAGCCAGAAACTGCAAACTGCATTTAAGGATGTCTTTACACAGGTGGTTTTGCTGTTGGCGGAAGAAGGTTTAATAACTTTAAAGCAAATCTATACCGACGGAACCAAGATTGAAGCGCAAGCAGGGCGCTATAGCTTTGTGTGGGGGAAATCCATCAAAACCAACAAAGAAAAAATGCTAAAGCAGCTGGAAGAACTCTGGAAGTATGCCCAAAGCATCGCTTCGGATGAAGATAAAGATCCCCAACCTCCAGAGTTCAGGGAAATCAACAAAGAGAAAATCCAAAAAACGGTAGAAAACATCAACCAGAAACTGAAAGGAAGTAAAATCGCTGATAAGAAAGGGGGAGCTAAAGCTAAAGCCAAGCTGAACTACATCAGGAATAATTTTGAAAAGAATCTTGATAAATACCAACAGCAGGAAGACATTCTCGCAGAGCGGGGCTCTTACAGCAAAACCGATACAGATGCTACTTTTATGCGGATGAAGGAAGATCACATGAAGAACGGACAGCTCAAGCCCGCCTACAATGCGCAAATCTCCACCGAGAACCAGTTTATTCTGAATTATACGCTTCATCAAACCCCTGCCGATACTAATACTTTAGCCTCTCATCTGGAAAATTTTAAAGATAACATAGGCCAGGAAAAATTCTGCGAAATAGAATCCCTTACCGCCGATGCAGGTTACGGAAGTGAAGAGAATTATGAGCTTTTAGAGAAACTCGAAATAGAGGCTTTTGTAAAGTACAATACGTTTGATAAAGAGCAGGACGAAAACTATCAGAGTAAAAACAAAACCTTTAGCAAAGAGCATTTGCACTACAACCGGGAGAAAGATTTTTACGTTTGTCCAATGGGACAACGGATGGAAAAAACCCACGAAAGCAGCAAAACTACCAAGACCGGTTTTGAGCAGACCTTATCGCATTACAAGACCAAAAACTGCCAAGGGTGCCCATTAAGAAGCATGTGCCATCAATCTAAAGAAAACCGAAGCATAGAGAGAAATCACAATCTGGAACGTCATAAAGAACTCACACGAAAGCGACTGAAAAGTGAAGAAGGGATAGAAAAACGTAAAAAAAGATGTTACGATGTAGAGCCTGTGTTTGCCAACCTCAAACACAATCACCATTTTAAGCGATTTATGCTAAAATCGTTGAAAAAAGTAGAAATTGAGTTCGGTTTACATGCTTTAGCACACAACTTAAGAAAGAAGGTGGCATAAAAAGACACTCCAAATCAAAAAAATCATCCTAAAAAATAATATTGACAGTTTATAAACAAAAACCGCCTCAAGGAAAATGAGACGGCTTCTTTT
>NZ_JBMDJJ010000069.1:0-1455 GCF_057809135.1 Chryseobacterium sp. FG46
TCGTCGGGCTCATAACCCGAAGGTCATCGGTTCGAGTCCGGTTCCCGCTACTAAGATTTCTAAAATATAAATATCGGTTTAACAACAAGTTACACCGATTTTTTTATGTTATCTTTACTTGAAATTTTAAAGACCGAATACGGTAAAAGAAAGGTTGAACAGACTGAAAGCAATCAGAAAAAGTCTTGCAGAATTATTGAAAAAAGGTTATTCTCCATATCCGAGTGAAGATGTGAAAGATAAATCTACAATCAAAAGTGCAATAGAGTGGGCATATAAAATAAAAGAGGCAACTTTATCAGAAACCTATATTCCAGATTTCCGGTCAAAGAAAAACCAATTTATCAAATATCTTGAGAAAAACGGATATGATGTTATCGCTGCAGATGAATTTCCCAAAAAGTAAGTTTTGAATTATCTGAACGAAATAATACTGAAAAATTCCGGGAAAACACATAATAATCACAAAGTAGTATTATCCTCTCTTTTTGATGTTCTGAAAAGAAACGAAATGATTAAGGATAATTTTATTAAAGAAATTGGGGATCAAAGCTCAACGCCCAAAAAAAACAAATCTTATTCAAGCGACCAATTGGAAACTCTTTTTGAAGAAATTTCAAAGGATGAAAACCTTTTATTATTTATTCAGTTCGTAAGCTATAATTTTTTACGTCCTATCGAAGTGGTTAGGTTAAAATCCGATGATCTCAAAATTAATGAACAACCCACCTTACTTGCAAGTTAAAGCTAAAAATAAGCCACTTAAAACGAAGCTGATTCCGAGTATGATGTTGAAAGATCTGGAAAATTTAAAATTTGGTGATCCTGGCGAACTAATTTTTAAAAAGAACGAGAAAGGGATTTTAACAAAAGAGGTAAACCGAAGAAATAATTTCTCTGCAAAATTCAAAGAAATTAAGGAAAAACTTAATTTGGGCGAAGAATATACGATTTATTCGTTCAGGCATACATTTATTACAAAGTTATTCAGGGAATTGAGAAAGGAAAGAACTGAGCTGGAAACTTATGATTTATTGATGAAAGTTACCGGACACACAACCTTGAAGGCTTTGAAAGCGTATTTACGTGATATTGACGCGGAACTAGCGGAAGATTATTCAAAATTTTTAGAAGAAAAAGAAGATGCAGAAACCGAAACTTAAACTGTTTTATGCTCCAACTGAACAGCAGTATTACATCTATTATTTTAAAGGATATAGTTTTATTATTTACAAAATTGAAAATATTAATCCTTTAAATATTTTACCTGTTGATTATATTGGTATTTCACATACAAGCGATAGGGAAATTGTAAAAGCTGTCGAAGAATTTGCAAGTGAAGAATTTAAAAAGTTCGATAATGGTGACTAGTCCTAAATAATAAAAGCACCTAATAATAAGGCAGTCATGGTCGGAAGAAATTTCCGACCATTTTTTATGTTTTAAAGACTTTTG
>NZ_JBMDJJ010000007.1:0-179833 GCF_057809135.1 Chryseobacterium sp. FG46
TTCTATTCAGATTATCCAAACTTTTTGCTTAGTCCCCAACTTTTGCGCTTGATCCTATATAAGTTTAGTGTATTTTTCTATGCAGCCTTTACAAAACCCAAATAATCATGCGAAAGCCAATTTTGCCCTTATATCCACTCTATTTTCAGTCAGATAGTACAGGTACTGACTTGAAAAGCAGGGCTTATTTGAGCAATTGTATTGTCTATAGCATAAATAACTGATAATTAACACTTTGCACAAGTTGCAAAGTGAAGTTATTTCGGAATGATTTTAAACTTCCTTAACTGAACTCAAGTGTTTTAAAATGAAGTTTTAATAACTTTTGTGGTTTTGTAAAGTTTCAAACATTTTATTATTAAAAAAAACGGACACCTGGTATATTTAAGTGTCCGGTTTATATCATAATTTAAGTGCTATCCATTCAATCCCAAACTGTTATACAGCTGTACCTGCCATATTCCCAATACTTCTTTAAGCATCACAAAAGTAAATGCTGCATTATAACTGTTAGGAAATACAGTAATTTCAGTATCAATAAAATCTGAGGCTTGTGGAACAGGGTTTAATCCAAATGTATGAAACAGAGCCACAGACCTTTTCATGTGAAATCCGGAGGTAACCAGATATACATCAGAAGGAGCCAGCTGTTTTAGGATCTTGCTGGTATATTTTGCATTTTCATACGTATTCATGCTTTTATCCTCTTTCATGATATCAGCATCTGATACTCCCATCTTTTTAAAATTTTCACGGAATAATTCTGCTTCACTTGTATGGCCTCTTCCTTTTCCGGAAATTACTATTTTACAAGGCAGATTGTTTTTCTTGTATTCATAGTACAGCTGATAAGCAGTTACCAATCTGGAATAAGACAGTGTATGCAGCCTTTCTGTATGCTCAAAGGCTACAACGCCACCACCCAATACAACAATAACGGGATTTTGAGAAACTCTATTCTTACTCGCAACAGGACTTACATAATTTTTCTGCAAATATCCGGAAGTCAGTTTCCCCAGAAAGCCATTTCCTATAAAAACGATCATTAAAACGGCAAAGAAGCCAACTCCTATTCTCAGGTTTTTACCTTTGTTTTTTCTTTTGAGCAGAGCAATGATAACCACTGCAAGAAATACTAAAAAATAAGGCTCTGTAAAAAGCTGTACAACACGGAATAAAAAGTCTAATAAAAATTTCATTTTCAAATAATATTGATGAATGCCGGAAGGCATAGAAAACGCAAAGATAAGGCAATTTCCTGAGTATAGCTTTCCACAGCAACACACCATTAAAATTCTCAGGATAATTTCATCTCATTTTTTTTGATTTATACAATTATTTTATACATTTGCAACCATAAAACAACACACCTTTTAGTGTGTTAATAAAAAAAAACAAAATACCTACCCTAGTGAAAAAGCAGAATAAAATCACCATTTTTATGACTGTACTCCATATATTTTTGGACAGACATTTTTGTAAAGAAAAAAGCAAAAACTCCTCCTCAGGTATAAAGAAACGATTTCTGCTTTAAAAACTGAAAACCATCCTCCTATTTTGTCTTATAAATCAAAGAATACATTTTTTTTTGACACAGACCTCAATTGCCGATTAACAAACAGAGTCTTAGAAAGACTCTTCACAGCAATCTCCTACAACCTATAGCCTTCTGAAATTATTGATTTCACCACTCTATTTAAAAATCTCATCATCAAACATTTAAGGGAATTATAATAGTGAAATGTTTATAGATAAATATCTACTCAGCAACGATATATATCTATATAAATCACAAATAATTATGAGTAAAAAAAATATAATTTTGCTTAAAATTTATGAAAAATATTAAATGAATTATGAAATAGTAAAATTTTAATTCTATAATATTTTAGATTCTAAGAACACATATGAATAGCTTAAGTAGCCTCTTCAGGTTTTGTAACTCGTAAAGAGGCTGTTTTAATTAAACTCACTTGAAATGAAAAAGAAATTATTTTTATTAATCTTTCCGATGTATGTAACTACATTTGCACAGGTTGGTATAAATACCAGTAATCCGAAAACAATGTTGCATGTGGTAGGTAACGGGGTAACTGATCCGTTAAGAATTGATGGACTGAAACCGGGATCCGGATCTTATCTGCTTGTTGATGCCAATGGTGTAGTAAAAACAGCTACTGATAGAAGTAACCTTACATTTGTATTGCCTTCTGTAAGCAATAGTACGGGATTAATTCTTACTCAAGCGGGGCAAACTGGTCCTACAACATACACTGAAAACAGTTCTCCAACAAGCAGTATTATGCCGGGTAGCGGAAGCTGGACCAAAATACCGGGATTACAATCCACTTTTAATATCATTCAGCCTACCAATACTATCAATATTTCAACAGAAGGTACAGCGCAGTATGACTCAGCAAGTACAATGTCAAGCGGTATGGCGGTCTCCTACGCTATCGGAATATTTTTAGATGGTAAATTAATTGCTGCAAGACTGTTTAATATCTCAGGAAACGGTTTTGTAGGAACTATTGACAAATGGTCTATTTTAGGACAGGCCTCTAATTTGTCTGTGGGATCCCATACCTTAGAAGTATATGCTACAAGAAGAAATACGGCAGGAAGCGCCAATGCTGACATTGCTATAGCAAGGCCTGCCCCTTCAACAACCTCCTTAAATCAATTTATGGCCAAGGCAGTATTACAGGTAAACGGAGTATATCAGTAAACAGCTGCACCCATCTGAACCCCCAATATAAAAGAGTTACCTTTTTCGAGGTAGCTCTTTATTTTTTATGACATCTGGGTTTTGCATCCCTTCTGCAGATTAGGAGATCCTTTCCTGCTGCGTCAGCCCAAAAATTCACGGGAAACTGTCAGCATCTCATTCATCATTCATAGCTCACTTCCCTTTCCAGGATAATCTGGTTTCTGCTTACGGTAACCAGTATTTTGTCTCCCGCCTGAAAACCACATTGCTGTACCCACTTCCCTGCTATTCTTATTTCGGGGAAGTAGACTATTTTGCCATACGCTCTTGAAAATGATTTGAGGAAAACCGTAAGGTAACGATTGTTCAGTTCATTATATTTGCTGCTGGTCATTCTTCTTTTTCTTTTCATAGGTGTTATTTTTCTACAAATGAAGGCATAATAAGAAGGATAAACCATCTGAGGAAAGGATATTTTATTCTGAAAGAGAGATATTTTAGAATAGTATTTATTTTAAAACAGCGCTTTATTTTTTTAATCTAAAGCTTTATATTTGTTATTATGAGTTACACAGATATGCAAAATAAAAAAATACACCAGGGTAGAAATATAAAGCGTTTCCGCGAAATGCTGGGAATCAAGCAGGAAGCACTGGCTTTTGAACTGGGCGACGACTGGAGCCAGAAGAAAATCTCCCTTTTAGAGCAAAAAGAAACCGTAGAATCTGATATTCTGGCACAGGTAGCGAAGATTTTGAAAGTTCCTGCAGAAGCGATTGAGAATTTTGATGAGGAATCAGCAATCAACATTATAGCAAATACTTTCCATGATAGCGCTGTTGCAAACACTTTTAGTGATGGCGGACAAGCAAATTTCCATTGTACTTTTAATCCTCTTGATAAAATGGTGGAGCTTTATGAGCGTATGCTGGAGCAGCAGAAGGAAATGATTGAGAAGTTGGAGAGGTTGATTGATAGAAAACAATAAAATAAATGAGCGAAGCTGTATATTTTGAGAATTTTTCTAATAATTTATTAATTGGAAATACTTTACGTTCAACAATTTCAATGAGATATATAAGTATCTGCAAAAGGTTGAATAAAGATTTCTGGAATATGGATGATTGCACTACGGGAGGACGATACATTGGTTCTTTTGGGCGTAATACTGCTACTGGATGGATCAGTGATGTAGACATGTTGTTCGAAATGCCTTGGAGATTTTATCTAAATTATAATGATTATATTGGAAATGGTCAGTCTGCATTTTTACAAGTAGTAAAAAATTCAATTGCAAAAACATATCCAACTACAAGTGTAAAAGGAGATGGTCAAATTGTTTCTATTAAGTTTGCTGATGGTATGGAAATAGAGGTTCTACCCGTTTTTAAAAACAATGATGATTCATACATATTTGCAGACTCAAATGATGGTGGTAGTTGGAAAACAACGAATCCCATTCCTGAAATTAACATGATAGGAATTGGTGATGATTTAACAAATTATAACCTGCGACCTTTATGTCGAATGACAAGAGCATGGAAACACTTCTGTAGTGTTCCTATTAAGGGATTATTAATAGATACGCTTGCTTACAGATTTTTGATTAATTGGGAAAACCGCAATAAGTCCTACTTATATTATGATTTAATGTGTCGTGATTTTTTTGACTATCTTAAAAATCAATCTCAAAATCAATCAACTTGGTCTGCGTTAGGAAGCAATCAAACAATATACAATCCAGAAAGCTTTCAATATAAAGCTACAATAGCTTATAATAAAGCAAAAGAAGCTATTAAGTATCAAAATGATAAAATGGAATGGTCTGCAAAACAAAAATGGAAAGAAATATATGGATTCAGATTCCCTAACTAAAGAAGTTTTAGAAGCCCAATTAAGAGAAAATTATGGAAAAATAGTTTATTCACATAAGACTCAGGAAAAATGTGCTGATATACTTACTCGGAAAAGCAATTGCATCAAGAATATACAAATAATTTTGGCTGCTCTTATTACAACAGGTCTTTTAGTTCGAGTATTTAAAGGAGAAGAATGGGCATTAATTACCAGTACTGTTTTATCCGCTATTCAATTTGGTTTAACCAGTTTTCTTAAAGAATATAATTTAGGGGAAACTATACAAAAACATTCAACAGCAGCCCTCGAACTATTTGATATTCGAGAAAAATATCTTTCTCTTTTAACAGATTTAAAAGCAGGATTACTAACACCTGATTCAATAATTGAAAAGAGAAATGAATTATTAGACGATCTTTCTAAAACTTACAAAGGTTCACCAAGAACTTTTAGTAAGGCTTATTCACAAGCACAAAAAGCTCTTCAATTAAATGAAGAATTAACTTTCAATGATTCAGAAATTGATAAATTCCTACCACTAAAATTACGGAAAAACCAATAAACTATTTAAATATATTTATGATATTCTAACTTTTCAAACCATAAACTTATCTTAAAATTCTCCTCCACAACTACTTATTATCAATATTTTTCATACATTCACATGATGTTTATAAAAGCATATTGAAAGCTCGTATTTACTACTATTTTCAATCATTACATTGAAAAAAGATCAATTAATGGCAACAAAACAAGTATAGTTTTCAATTAAAAGCACAATCAGAGATATGTTGAAAAATTTTAGAACCGTTCGTTTTTTACTACTTCTTCCGCTTACCTTTTTTGCGTTCGGTTTCCGCCCTCCCGGCAATGAAGAAGAAAAGATGCAGATCATCATGGTCAATACCAAGAATATTTTGTCTTACCTGCATTACAGCCCCAAACCTATTAATGATGCGTATTCAAAAGAAGTGTATAAGCAGTATTTTGAATCAATAGATCCTACAAAAACCTATTTCCTGCAATCTGATATGGATGAGTTTCGTAAATATGAAACCAAACTGGACGATTATCTGAACACCGGAGATCTGACTTTTTATAAACTGACCGTGGATAAATTGTCTCAAAGGATTGATGAAATTGATAAAATGACCAAAGACATTTTCAGTAAACCCATCAATCTGGAAGAAGATGAAATACTGACTTTGGAACCTAAACTAAAAAATGCACCTGCCAACAAGCAGCAGCAATATAATGAATGGCGGAAATATGTAAAATACAATATTCTCCAGGAAATAGAATCCCTGAACAGGAAAAGCGAAAAAAAGAAGGATGATTCTACCAATGAAGAAAACAGCAGCAAGCCCAAAATACTCAGCCAGGATGAAAAGATAAAAAAAGCGACAGAAAATGTTAAAGATCTTCTGGAAGAAAAATTTATCAGATTCAGGAAAAGGCAAAAAATGGATTCGTTTACTGTGTACATGAATGCGTATACTCATATTTTTGATCCGCATACCAATTATTATTCACCGCAGGGAAAGAAGGATTTTGATATGGACTTCAAAGGAAAAATAATCGGGATAGGTGCAATGATCCAGGAAAAGAAAGGAAGCCTTTATATCGGAACATTATCCATTGGAGCTCCGGCATGGAAGACCAAGCAGCTTACGGAAGGTGATAAGATCTTAAAAATAAAATCTACGCCCGATACGGAACCTGTCAATGTTGTGGATATGCTTTCCGGCGAAGCCATCAAATTAATCAGAGGTGAAAAAGGAACTCCCATTACTTTAACGGTACAGAAAAAAGACGGAACGATTCAGGAAGTAACCATGAACCGTGAAGAAATATCGATTGAAGATACTTTTGCTAAAAGTATTATCGTAAATGCATCCGATAAGAAATACGGCCTTATCAATTTACCTAAGTTCAATGCTGATTTTGAAGACAAAGACGGAAGAAATGCATCTGATGATATTAAAAATGAAATTATCAAACTTAAAGAGCAAAATATTCAGGGAATTGTTCTTGATCTTAGAGGTAATTCCGGTGGTTCTTTAACGGAAGTTGGTGATATTATGGGGCTTTTCATGGATGCAGGCCCTTATGTGCAGGTGAAAGACGGAAATGGAAAGATTACCACTTTAAAAAATAAAAATGAAGCGCCCATCTGGAACGGTCCCCTTGTGATTCTACAGAATGAACTGTCTGCTTCTGCGGCAGAAATTTTAGCCGGTGTGATGCAGGATTACGGAAGAGCGGTAATTATGGGATCTCCTGTATCCTATGGAAAAGGAACCGTACAGGTATTTGTAGATCTGAACAGGTTTTTAAATACGGAAGAAGATTTTGGTTCTGTAAAGCTAACCATTCAGAAATATTATAGAATCACCGGAGAGTCTACACAGAGAAAAGGAGTAAGCTCAGATATCCAGATGAAAGATATCTTTTCTTATGCAGACATAGGTGAAAAATATGATGACTACGCATTGGCCTGGGATAAAATACCGGGAACAACCTTCAATAAACAAAACTTTCTCAATATTCAGGCTTTGCAGAAAGTAAGTACAGAGAGAATTGCTAAAAATGATAATTATAAACTGTTACTTGAGTATGCCCAATGGAGAGAAAATCTGGGGAAAGAAAAAACAGTGCCTTTAAGCATTCAGAAATACAGCGGACTGATGAAGCAGAGAAAAACTGAGGATGATAAATTCAAAATATTAAAAACACTGGAAAATGGTCTTACATTCACGATGTATCCAAAGGATATTGAAAGAGAGAAAAACGATGCCGCATTCAAAAGCAAATCTGAGGCATGGGTTAAAAATCTTCAGAAAGATCTCTATCTGCGGGAAGCCATCAATATAGTTGAAGATTGGGAAGTAAGATCTTAAGCCTATTTCTTCTCTTCGAAATTTAAAAATTCAAAGCTCAACAATATAGGTAAATACATTGTTGAGCTTTTTTCATTACAATCAAAAATTTATTACAAAATATTTGCGTAGCTAAATAACTACATATATATTTGTAGCCAAATAACTACACAATGAATTTAAGAAGAGATGTATTTCAGGCTATAGCAGATCCTACAAGACGGTCTATATTAATGTTGGTGGCGGCACAGTCGATGACAGCGGGAGCCATTGCTTCCAATTTTGATACGGCAAGACCTACCGTTTCAAAGCATCTCCAGATCCTTACAGAATGTGAACTGCTGCGATCTGAACAAAATGGCAGAGAAATTATCTATCATCTGAATCCCAATAAAATGAAAGAAATAGCCGATTTTATAGAACCCTTCCGCAACATGTGGGATGAGAAATTCAACAAGCTGGAAAGTGTGATGAAAGCCTTCCAAAACATGAGTAAGAAATAATATGAGATAAAAGATGAAAGACGAATAGATAATAGACCTCAAATAGTATCAGTTTTCCCCCACCCTAAAACCCTCAAACTCTCTAACTCTAATACCCTCAAACTTAAGAAAACTCAAAATATGGAACTTAAAACAAAAATTCAGGCAGAAGACGGAAAGCAGGAAATCTTCATCATCAGAGAATTTGATCTTCCTGTAGAACTGCTTTTCAAAGCGTATACAGAAGCAGAACTTTTCGAACAATGGATGGGAACGAAAGTAACCCAATTCGAAAACAAACAGCACGGAAGTTATCGCTTCGAAACGTCAAACCCTCAGGGAGATGTGGCTTTCAGTGCCAATGGAACTATTCATGACATTGTTCAGAATGAGAAAATTATAAGAACTTTCCAGATGGAAAACACCCCATTTCCAGCTCAGATGGAGTTTTTAACATTTGAAAAGTTAACAGATACCACAAGCAAAATCACAATCCAGACCATTTATAAATCTGTAGACTTCAGAGATCAGCACCTTAAGATGCCTTTTGCACAGGGTATTAATAGGGCGCATAATCGTTTGCAGGAATTGTTAGGTGGTGAGACGAAGAGATAATAGATGTCAAAGTTTAAATTGTGAACACCAATGTCAATAGTGAATTTTGCTTTGCAAGTAAATCGTCAATGGTCAGGAAAAGGATAACAACTTTAAATGTTAAACCTTGAACCCTTATACTCTCCAACCCTCAAACACAAAAACCCAACACCATATGAATCCAAAAGTTAATTTTTTCTTCGAAAACGCCGGACAATGGCAGGAAGAATTTGAAAAATTAAGAACTATTGCCCTGAGTACAGAGCTTACAGAAGATTTAAAATGGGGCTGCCCCTGTTATACTTATGAAGGGAAGAATATTTTCCTGATCCACGGTTTTAAGGAATACTGTGCCCTTCTCTTCTTCAAAGGTGCTTTAATGAAAGATCCTGACAATATCCTGATTCAGCAGTCTAAAAACGTACAGGCAGCAAGACAGATCCGCTTTACAGAGCTAGCGCAAATCAATGATTTGGAGGAAGTTCTTCGCTCGTATATGTTTGAAGCCGTTGAAATAGAAGAATCAGGCGCTAAAGTGGAAATGAAGAAAACAAAAGACTTTGAAATAGCTGAGGAATTTCAGGAGAAGCTGGATCAAAATCCTGCATTACAGGAAGCTTTCCAAGCATTAACTCCCGGAAGACAAAGAGCTTATCTACTCCACTTTTCTTCTGCCAAACAGTCTAAAACCCGTGAAGCCCGCATTGAAAAATGTATCCCACAAATCATGGAAGGAATAGGATTAAACGACTAACTATAAAAACAGATCATGAACACACCACAACCCTCACAAAAAAGAACAAAGATCATCTATTGGATATTTACCCTTTGGATGGCTCTGGGAATGGTTTCCACGGCCATTATCCAGCTGATAAAAAATAAAGATGAGCTGGCCAATTTTACCCATCTCGGCTATCCTTCTTATCTGATGACCATTATCGGAGTCTGGAAAATTCTGGGCGTTATTGCGATCTTAATTCCTAAACGTTTACTGTTGAAAGAATGGGCGTATGCAGGCTTTTTCTTTGTCATGTCAGGCGCTGCAATTTCCCATCTTATCGTGGGTGACACAGCAGGAAGAACTTTCCCGGCAGTATTATTATTGGTACTGGTCATTATTTCCTGGTACTTCAGACCGGCAGAAAGAAAAATCACTATTATTGATTAATGTTTTAAGATTAAAATGAATAAATTTTATTGCAGTTAAAATCCTAGTGTCTTTAAACAAGGCATTATTAATAAAATTTGCGTCTTCGCGATTCCAACAATACCACTCAACATACCCATATAACAAAATAAAATTTGACATGAAAAAGAAACTGACTCCGGAACAAATCAACGAGCTTTTAAAAACACTAAAAGCCCGTTTCGAAAAAAATATGAACCGTCATAAAGACCTGAAATGGGAAAAGATCCGGCAAAAACTGGAAACCAATCCCGAAAAGATCCGGTCTTTATACGAAATGGAAACCACAGAAGGTGAACCCGACGTAGTAGATTACCATAAAAAAACGGATGAATATTCCTTCGTTGACTGCTCTCCGGAAAGCCCCAAACGCCGAAGCTTATGCTATGATTATCCTGCCTGGAATGCCAGAAAAGCCAACAAACCAGAAAGTAACGTCATTGATACCGCTTCTGAAATGGGCATTGAACTTTTAACAGAGGAAGAATACCGCCAGCTTCAGGAATTGGGAAAATTTGACCAGAAGACTTCAAGCTGGATCAAAACACCAACGCAGATCCGTGAACTTGGAGGTGCTGTTTTCTGCGACCGACGGTACAATACTGTATTTACTTATCACAATGGTGCAGATTCTTACTATGCGGCAAGAGGTTTTAGAGGAATATTAAAAGTATAGAGGAGAATAATTAACTGGGATCTCTCAGCCAGGGAGATTCCATACTCCAGAAAATAATGCTAACGCCCAGATAGTTTTCAGCATATTCGGTAAATTCTTCTTTGGTAAAATGTTTCTTAGTTTTCGGATTTTTATAGGTCAGAGTCGGCTCCTGAACGGCCATTGCTACCATAGAAAGCCTTCCTTTATATCGATTAAAAAAAGGATAAGAATTTTTCATTTGTGCTTTTTTATCCGGAACAATATCAGGCCCGCCCAACCCAATATTATTTTTGTAAGCAAAATCGAATAGTCTGGACATATACTGATGGTCATTTTCCCATTCACACGGAAAGAAATTGACATATTGCAGAACGTAAGAATGGTGGAAAGCACTTCTCGCAAACTTCAGATTTTCCAATTCGGCCTGAAAATAACGGTCACAGCTAAAGCCTGTTTTATCCTTTTTCATATCAATATCGATTGCTGTTTCCGGAAGATTAATCCCCTGAATTTTTCCGTCAAATTTCTTTGCCAGCTCTGCTATCAGTTTCTGAAATCTCAGCCTTACAGCCGGATTCCATTGCTGGGTAGCCCAACCGTTTCCAACAGGTTTATTTTCACCCGGGTTATCATACTGAGGAACCAATCCTCCTGTATATTCTTTATCTTTCAAAACATATTCAGGAATATATTTTGCCTGTGGTTCAAAAAATCTGTCCTGAAGTTGTATAAATAGTTTTTTATTCAGGCTTGTCAGATAATTCAGGTCTTTTTCAATAACAGAAAAATCATATACATCTTTTGATGTTTCCAAAGCCTTCCAGTTATAGACAATCTGTACTCCGCCAATATCTTTGCGGGTAATCAGTTTTTCAATTCTATGCAGATCTCCCGAGGAGGTATAAATATAATTCTGAGGAGTCTGTCCCTCGACAAAACGTAAACCTAAAATAAATAAACCCAAACCCAGGACTTTAGTCATCTTTTTCATTACAATCAATTTTAAAAATTAAATCATTTTTCATGCCTAAAAACATTAGACATTTTTAAGAGCATTAAAATCATATTTCATTATGAGCAATATTTTTAAACATTGTTGTCCAATTAGATTTATAATTAACAGGTCGTAAGTATTGATAATTTCAATGTATTTTTTCAATTAATATTTTTCCTTAAAATTCATTTTCTGAAATATTAATTTTCATCATAAAATCATTATCTCTTCATATCCTATTTTTAATATACAAATACTATTATTATTTTAGCAGAATAGAAATTTGATTTTTAACAATTAAGGATATGAAAAAATTAATCTTATTGGGCGCTGTATCAGCTTTTTTAATCAACTGTAATAAGAAAACTGAAGCACCGGCTCCCAAAGTGGAAGCAGACACCATTGCTGTAGAAGATCCTGTAATAGATACCCTAGGACCAAAGTCGTTCTGTTATATCGGGGTTACAGGAAAAGACAGTGTTTTTGCTTCTATTGATGACAATTTAGGAACAATCACCGGAAAATTATCTTATAAAAACAGTGAAAAGGACAGTTCAAAAGGAGATGTAACGGGTTTCAAATCCGGAGATACCCTGAAATTAACGTATGAGTTTACTTCTGAAGGTAAAAAGAGCAAAAGAGATATCTACTTCCTTCAAAAGGATAATATTTTAACAGAAGGTATTGGCGATCATAAAGAAGAAGACGGACAATCCAAATATGCTGATGAGAAAAAAATCAGTTATAAAGACGGGCAGAAGCTAAACCCTGCTGATTGTAAGGCCGTAAGCGAAGCTCTGAAAAAATAATCCATTATAAAACAAAAAAGAGGCTGTCTCAAAAGTCCACTAGGACTTTTGTCATTCTGACGAAGGAAGAATCTCAATCATAAACAACCAGATGAGATTCTTCACTACATTCCAGAACTTTGTTCGCAGACTTTCAGTCTGTGTTCAGAATGACACTTTTGAGACAGCCTTTTCATTTTATATTAATTCTGTTTAATCACTTCAATAAAGCGGCTCACGGCTTCATCTTTTGTACTCCATGAAGTAATAAGACGAATAGCTGAAAAATTTTCATCTACTTTTTTCCAGACATAGAATTCAAAATTTTCAGATAATATCTCTATAAGCTGGTTACTGAGAATAGGAAAAATCTGGTTGGCATAGGTATCCGCAAGAAAAGCAGTTCCTTTTTCCTGCAAAGCTTTTTTAATTTTCATAGCCTGCTGGTTGGCATTTTGTGCCAGATCAAAATACAGATTGTCCTTCATCAGTTCTAAAAACTGAATCCCCAGCAATCTGCCTTTGGCCAATAATGCCCCTTTTTGTTTGATATTAAAAGCAAAATCTTCCCCAAGCACAGGATTATTAATCACAATTGCTTCTCCTAACAGTGCTCCGTTTTTAGTTCCTCCAAGATAAAAAACATCGGTAAGAGCAGCTACTTTTTCCAGGGTAAGATCACTGGTTTCAGCTGTCAGTCCATATCCAAGTCTTGCCCCATCCATAAACAGGTATAATTTATTTTCTTTACAAAATGCGGAGAGTTCTTCCAGTTCTTTTGCCTGGTAGATTGTTCCCAGCTCCGTAGAATTGGAAATATAAACCAGCTTAGGCATTACCTGATGCGGGACATTACGATGCCCTTCCAAAACCGGTATAATATCCGACGGTTTTAATTTACCATCTGTGGTTTCAATACTTAATACCTTATGACCTGTGGCTTCAATAGCTCCTGTTTCATTATTTAAGATATGCCCGGAAGAAGCAGAGATTACACATTGATAGGGTTTTAAGAATGCTGAAATAACAATTAAGTTCGCCTGCGTTCCACCAGAAACCAAAAAAACTTCCGAATCCGGATTGTTGATTTTTTCTTTAATTAATTCTTTTGCCTTTAATGAATACTCATCTTCTCCATAGCCAGCCTGCTGATCAAAATTATGCTGTAAAAGGGCCTGTAAAATATTAGGATGACAGCCTTCAGAATAATCGTTTTTGAATGAAAATTTCATAGAGTAAAAGTAAAAAAAGTTAAAATAACAAGAGCTAACTTTCCATTTTATTTTGTTAGATTTGTAGTGAAAATCATCTAACATTTTGAAAACAACCCTAACAGAAGAGAATTACCTGAAAGCTTTGTATCATTTAGTTGACAATGAAGGAAAGGTGACGATTAATGAGCTCAGCAAATTTTTGAATGTAAAAATGCCGAGTGTTAATAATATGATGAAGAAATTTGCAGAGAAAAAGTGGGTCATTTATGAAACCTATAAACCCTTAATCGTTACAGAAAACGGAAGACGTGAAGCAGCCCTGGTCGTTCGTAAACACCGACTTACTGAAATGTTTCTGGTTAAAAAAATGAATTTCGGCTGGGAAAACGTCCATGAGATTGCAGAACAGCTTGAGCATGTGCATTCGCAGATCTTTTTTGATAAAATGGACGAAATCCTGGATCATCCTAAATTTGATCCTCACGGGGAACCTATTCCTGATAAAGATGGTAACATCATTGCCCAGGATCTGCAGAAACTCAGCAATTGTGAACCCGGTGAAAATGTAACTTTCGCTTCTGTTACCCTTTCTGATGATGCTTTCCTGACGTATCTGAATGACAGAAAATTACGGCTCAATACAAAGGTGAAAATTGTAAAAATAGAAAGTTTTGACAAATCAATGACAATAGAAATTGAGGGCAAAACAGAAATTTTAAGCAAGAAAGCTACTGAGAAAATATTGGTAAAAAAATAAATTACCAACAATTATTATACAAAAAGTGACCCATTTTATAAAGCCACTTTTTGTATAATCTATTAAAAAGGTACAATCAATTTTAAAGAAATATTTCTTCCCATATTATATATATTCCCTAAGTATTTTAACCGGCTAAGATGTGACTGATAGGCACGATCAAATGCATTGTTTACCTGAAACTGTAAGACAGCAGAATGGCTTTCTGAATAATTAATCACAACTGATGCACCAATATTAAACAATGTATAATCCGGTGTTGCTGTTTCTGTATTATCTAATCCCATATACCTGTTCTGTGCTGCTGAAAACTCTATTTCTGCTGTTGGCGTAACAGATGAAATCAATTTTGACCGGATAGATATTTTCTGGGATAGGTTTCCGGATAATTTTAATGGAGAAATCAAAGGAAGGTATTCTCCCTGAGTTTCTTTATTTTTGAATTTCTTATCACGGTTGAATCCATAAATGACGGATAAACTCGTTTCAAAATTAAACCCTTTCCATTTCTCAGGGTGCAGCGATAACCACGCCTCCATTCCATAAAGCTGAGCGGAAGCCTGCTGATACTGATAGGTTTTATTACCCTGCGTATCTACTATAGGATTTCCCTGTGCATCTACAAGTAATGACAGATAAATATAATTTTGAATATTATTATTGAACCAGCTTATATCTGCTGAAAAGTCTTTGAAACGTGTACTCACTCCCAGATCTTCCTGTAATGAAAACTCAGGATTGAAATCTCTGTTTCCTTTATAAATAATATGAGCTCCCGGATCCAGCCCGTTCGAACCAATTTCTGTAATGTTTGGCGCTCTGTAACTTCTCCCAATATTAGCTTTAAGACTGATCTGTTTTGTCAGTTGAAAAGCCGATCCGATACTTGCTGACAGACCACCAAACGCATTGTTGTAAGAAGCAAACCCGAGCCTTGTATCGGCAGATGCCTGAGCTGCCTGTTCTTCAAATTGTGTTATCAGGTTGGTCTGAATATAAAAATTGTCCCAGCCAATTTTTCGGATATCATAACGGGCACCACCACTTATGTTGAATCTTTTATATTTCCATTTGATATATGCATAGATTCCTCCTTCACTTAGGTCATAATCAGGAATAGGAAAATCTGTAGCCGACTTATTTTTATTATTTTGAACCATTCCGTTAATACCTGCAGATATTTCAACAGATGAAAATTTAGGAAAATTATAGCGTATTCCATAATTTAAAGTATTAAGCCGTACATACATTCCAGGCTGTGATGGCATGGTGGGATGATTATATTCTCTACGGATATTTTGCTGTAAAGCCAACTGAACATCCAACTCTCCTTTCCCTATATGTTGAGTATGCTGTCCATACAACCTGTAATGCTGAATTCTTTGATGTAAAGGTGAAAGAGTGTAGGAATTAAGATTTTTTTCTGGAACAATGGGTCTTTTTCCCAAATCATCATCATCTCCCTCTCCTATCTGATAGGTAAATTTTCCGGTACCCGGATCACGGCTTCCATCAGGTATTCCCTGTAGATTATCATACAATGTAAAATTGATTTTTGAAAAGCTTGTATTTGTTTTTCGTCCTAAGAGAAAAGAAAAGTTTTTTTCTTCAAAATTAGTATTGTATACTCTTCCATCTACTGCATTTCTGTAGTTTTTTGCCATTCTGTAGGAAGCATTTAATGAAGCTATAAGAGAATTCTTTTTATAACCCAACTGCATTCCATTTCCGATAAGATTATTATTCCCCTGATACTCCCCAGTTATTTTTCCATGTACAATACCGTCATTCTGAGAAGGTGTATAGGGAAAAAGACTTACCACTCCTGCCAAAGCATCAGAACCAAACATCAAACTTGCAGGTCCTTTTATAACCTCTGCCCGTTCTACAATATAGGGAGCGACTTCTATACCATGCTCATCTCCCCATTGCTGGCCTTCCTGGCGTATCCCATCATAAAGAGTGAGCACCCGATTGTAGCCCAATCCCCGGATAAAGGGCTTTGAAATATTAGGACCTGTTTCCACCACACTTAATCCGGGCGCAGATTTCACCAATGAACTGATGATGTTGGTTGCCACAGTTCTCTCGATCTGTTTGGATGAGATGCTCAGCATTGCAACAGGTGTTTCTTTAATTAAAGTTTCCCTTGAAACTCCTGTTATTGCTATTTCATCAATCCTGTTACTATTTTGGGTAAGTACAATATTTGGAATGAGTGTCTTCTTTTTTCCTACAGAAATATCCTTTTCAAATTCTTCATATCCTTTAGCTTTCACCAAAAGTTTATAATTTCCGGGAGCCAGGTTTTTGATTACATAATCACCATTTTTATCCGCCTCAGTTTTTATCGAAGTATCTTTAAGCATTACGACAGCACCAGGACTACCTCCATTTTCAAGAAGTACTTTCCCTACTACTTCCGCATCCTGAGCATTTGCCATCGAAGTTATAAAGATTACAAATACCGGCAACATCAATCTAAATTTCATATACATTAAGGTTTTTATTAAAGTCTTTTAAAGCATTGAAAATGATTATTAATTAAAATCAAAAGTAGTAAAAAAAATAATATTGCAACAATGTTGCGTTATTTAATTTTAAATTCATCTTAAAAAATAGTCTGTTAAAAAATTTTCCTGAAGAAGAAAACTTGATCAACTGTTAAAAAACGGTTAAACTCTCCTTCTCTGAATATCCGAAAATTTATTTTTACCTAGGTTTGCAAACAATCTACAGACTTTGTCTTTTCTGACAAATACTAACATTAATTATTACTCAAAAAATTATGAAAAAAAGCATTCCGTTTTTTATTATTTCAATGTTGCTAAGCCCATTGGCCAATGCTCAAACCAGTCAGGTAAGAGATTTTGTAATCGAACCGCAGATTCAACCCAATTTTTATATTTATAAAACTTTCGGCGTATTCGGAGGAAAGGAATATTCTACCAATGCAGTGTATCTGGTAACTAAAAAAGGAGTTGTTTTATTTGATGTTCCATGGCAGAAAACACAATATCAAAGTTTGCTGGATACTATTCAGAAACGCCATAGCCTTCCTGTGATTGCTGTATTTGCAACGCATTCACATGATGACAGAGCCGGAGATTTAAGCTTTTATAATAACAAAGGAATCAAAACCTACGCTACAGCGAAAACCAATGAGCTTTTGAAGAAAGACGGAAAAGCAACTTCCACTGAACTTATTAAAACAGGAAAACCTTACCGTATTGGTGGTGAAGAATTTGTAGTAGACTTTCTTGGTGAAGGTCATACCGCAGACAATGTAGTGGTGTGGTTCCCGAAATATAAAATTCTGGATGGAGGTTGTCTTGTAAAAAGCAAAGCAGCTGTTGATCTTGGCTACACCGGAGAAGCCAACGTTGCCCAATGGCCGAAAACCATGACAAAGCTGAAAAACAAATATGCACAGGCAACCTTGATTATCCCCGGACACGATGAATGGAAAGGAGGCGGACATGTGGAACATACGCTTGATCTTCTGAACAAAAAATAAATTTGAAGCGCCCTGGCGGATGCCAGGGCGCTTCAAATTTAAAACCATCATTTTAATGATTGATATTTTCTAAAAATTGTGATACTCTTTCAATTGCTTACATCGTATTGAAATAATAGAGGGATAACCTGCTGGATGATCGTTTTTGACAAAAAGTAACAATAATCTAAATGTTAATTTGGAGACTATTTTGATGTTAACATTTCTTCAGCTTTCTTCCATACAGCTTCTGTCATAAGTCTTTTAATTGCAGCAATATGAGGATCATCACTTTTACCATTAGATGCTCTAGTCTTCAAATTTGTAATAACCTGTTCCAGAGGACCTTTATCTCCGTTTTTTGCATATTCAGAAGCCCATTCCACTGAATATTTAAACGCCTGGTATTCATTTTCAACTTGTTTATCAAACAATGATAAGTTTTCAAGCTTATCACCTTTTATTCGATTAAACAATATATGTCCATATTCATGTACAATAACAATTAATAATCTATCTTCAGGAAATTCTAATTTTTTTTTGATAAAAAATTCAGGATTTAATTCCATGACTTTACCCTTTGCACGGCCAGGCCCATTCATTTCTGCATTAAAGACAATTGGAACGCCATCTTGTTCTATTGTTTGTAATTCTTTCCACATTTTTGGAAGATTTTTTTCACACGCACTTCGTATTTCTTTATCTGTCATTACCTGATCCTTGGATTGGCTTTGAGCATATATAAAAAAAGGAAAACATACCATCATCATAACGAAGATGATATTGTTTGATTTTAAATACAGAATCATAAAATAAAATTTAAACTAAGCTACAAATAAATCTATATACAATCTTTTTTTTATTTTGCTTTTGGTGTGAAAAAGACAAAATTACAGTCCCGGGGAAGCTCGAAATTAGGTTTCAAATAAAAAAAGTCCTGATTTTTTCAGGACTTTATACTATTGATACTTTTATTAATCTAAAACACTCCAACCTCTTTTTGGGTTTGTGTTCGTGGAAACTTCCTGCTCATTAACGATGATATTTTCTTTTCTCTGCCCGATATAATCAAGCTCGCTTAGTTTAGAGAAAATAATTTCAAGGCTTTTCAACATCTGTTGGATATAAAGCAAAGGTTCGCCACAATTATGGTGGTCATAATTCGTTTCTGCTACAATAGAAAGCTGGTTCAGCAAAGTATGAGGAGCAATCTCACTCCATTCCAGACTGTAGTTCAGCATTTCCTCCAATTCTGCAGGAACAAGAAGCTGGGTTGAATTGTATAAATGAAGTGCCAGTCTTGCAAAAGACTCAATTAAAAATACAGGCGGCTGCCAGGGCGTAATATTTCTGAACTGGAAATACATATCTCCGAAAGTATTTACCATGGTAGTACACAAAAACTTAACGTTTTGTGCCAACGCTGTATTCTGGTTTTTATGCGATGCTTTCTGAATGATTTTAAAAGCGTACTGCTGAAGATTTCCGATAGACTTCGCATAGCTGCTGTAATAGTCTATCAAAGCCGGATGACTCTGTACGGAAGTACAAGGCGGAATAAAATTGGAATCTACCTGAGCAATATTTCCTTTTAAATCTACTTTCCCGATGATAAGATAATTTCCCCCCGAATAGCTGCTGTTCAAAGATGTTACAGGAAGCAGTTCAATATGATGGTTCGGCTGTGCACTTGGGTGACGTGGCGGAATTTCCTCAGGATCAATATCTCCGAAAGGTACTTTATCAAAAGGATTTACAGAGATCAGAATATAATATTCTCCATCTGCCTGCTCTTCATTCATTGATTTCGCCAATGATTTCACGCTGATTCTTCTATCCGTCAGCTCAATACGGTATCCTGCCATTGTCACAGCGCTGCAACGCTTGATTACCAGCTGTACATCATTGGTTGCCGTGTTGTGAACATCAAAAATGGTACGGTCTGTAAATTCATTGGAAATAGGCAGAAGTCCGTAGTTATATGTAGTAATCCCAAGGGAATTGGAATCTCTGATAGTATCAATTAAGAAATTATCCTGATCATTAAGGTGTCTTTGGGAAACTTTCATCCCATCCACCCAATTGATGGCAAAATGTTTAATAGGCTGTATCATGTTTAATACTTTTTAATTTTTGTGTTTATGATTTTCTTGTGACTCCCTCCTCTTCATGCTGAATAACTCTCTTACAAATCACCACTTCATTTTCAGAAATACTGTTTGTGGTAATGTCGTGGTCGAAATCTATATATTTTCTAAAACTGAAAAACGATTTTTTAGTGTAAAAGATCCAGTAGTAAGGCTCATTTCCTTCGTCTGAAAGATGAATTATTGAACCCGGATTTTTGTGATTGTAATCATCCACTACTCTGTAGAACCAATCTCCGAACGTAACTCCTGTAGGAAGTGTTTTCGCTTTAATTCTGAAACGGTTGGTATCTTCTAATTTTTTGCTTAACTCAACATTCAGGACCATTAACCTGTCAAAATCTGCCCCTTCAAAATCAGGAAGCTTCTGCTCCGGTGAATATCTCCATGTTTTATAAATATCAAAAGGGATACTGATAAACTGAATATAACAGTAATAAAATACCATGGGAACCACAAAAATCACCATACTTGTTGCAGCCATCACAGCGTATCCTGTGCCTTTACTCATCCAGTTGAAGATCAGCGTGAAAAGATATCCGCCCAGGGCAATACACGTCAATGAAAGAATAGATTCAAACAGAATACTCATTGCCAGAGAATCGATGTGTTTTTTGAAATATTTATGCAGCAGATTCACATGAATAATCCCAAAAATCAGATAGATCACCTGCGCAATAAGATACCAATACGGATTAAAAAGGTTTCCCGCAAATCCAAAAACACCCGGAATAGCCAGGCATAAACTGCAAAGGAGTACGTATATAATAATTACTTTAATCTTTATCGCAGGTTTATTTCTCCTGATTACACCGAGTATAACCATCATAATAATTGCGATTAAAGGCATTAAGATATACCTTAAAAAAATACCTTTTACTGAAGAAATTTCCATTTGTTTCTTTTCGAATTTATACTTTGTTGGTAACTGTAAATATAATAAAATAATTTAGAGGAATGTAGAGTATCCAAGGCGGCTGGCATTTCTTTCATCATCTTCAAGACTGAATGAATATTCCTCTTTTTCTGTGACAAAATTCTCTTCCACATCTACTGTTACAGGAAGAAAATAGTCATAAAGAGCCTGAAGTACATTTCTAAACGGACTTCCGGGAATAAACTTCTTCATATCCCCATAAGGAATAGGGCCAATATTCACCACCCAGTTTCGCTGCCCGTCCATATGAGGTCCGCTTGGAATATAGGTGACTCCCAATCTTGAATTCCCCAGTAACATGGAATCATCATTTTTCTCAATTCCATCAATAATATTAGGTGAAAAACTTACTTGTACCGGTATCTGCAGAAAAGCAGTCATGCATCTTTCAAACCATCTCTTGTCTCCCCTGATCTGATGGAAAAACGGCAGAATATGCATAAAAATATAAGCACTCTGCTCGTCCAGCATTTTGATCATAGGCCAAAGCTCACTAATGGTTTCCAGCAAAGAATCCGTATTACTGGTGATATCAAATTCTGATTCTTTAAGCAAAGCACTGATTTCCGTAAAAAATACTTCCAGCTCAAAAGGACGGAAAAACCTGCGGGCATCATCTTCTACCCTTTTCTGCTTCCGGATTTCCCTTACCACAGTATCTACATTCTTTCTGGAAGCCCCAAGGGACGGCGGATGAAATAAACCTTCCGGAAGATAGTCGTAAATGCCTTCTCTGTAACTCTGTATAGTAAAGACTTCCTCATCAAATCCTAAATAACTGCTTGAAATACTTTTAATATCTTTCAGGTAAGCACGGTCATTCACCCCCACACGCTCAATGAAGATATTGCTTACCGCACGATGGTATTTCAATAGGTTTACAGCCACAGCTTCAGCCTTAAAATCTGTCTGCAGCTTATTGTAATGCATATCTACAATATTATTCTCATACATAGTGTTTCCTCTGATTAAGACTTGTAAAGATAATATATCTCATAAGTTTGAAAAAATATTTTTACAACAATTTTATTCTAAAAATAATAATTAATTGACATTAATAGGAATAATTTTCTACAAATTCCGTGAAAATACGGTAAATGGAAAATTTACTTGCTTTTTAGAATTTAAAATTAAGTATTCAGAACCAATTCTTTAGGATTCAAGGTTTAAAGTGTAAGGTTGTAATTAAGATTTTATTTTAGATTTTATATAGGATATAAAGAGTTTTCTGCCTTTATCTTCAGTGCTTTCTAATCTCTTAAAACCTAAGGTTATTATGTTTTTATGTAAATTAAATTTTATTAATATCATCTTATGGAATAAATTCAGGATTATGTATGCTCATTCCGAAAGCGGGCCGTATCTTTGCAGACTGAAAATTGTTATTTAAAATGAAAAGTATTTATTCTAAAATTCTGATTTTAGCATTCATGGCCTCTTCACTTTATTCTTATGCGTGGGGATTAACGGGACACAGAGTGATTGCAGACATTGCACAAAACCACCTTTCCCGCAAAGCAAGAAGAGAGATTAAAAAGATCATGGGGAAAGAGCGTCTGGCTTACTGGGCAAACTGGCCGGATTTTATCAAATCTGATACAACCGGCGCATGGAAGCAGGCTTCATCATGGCATTATGTAAACATTGATCCGATGATTGATTTTAAAGCTTTTGAACAAAACTTAAAATCACAGGCAGGACCAAGCCTTTATACTCAGGTAAACACATTATCCAGCCAGATCAAAGACAAAAACACTTCTGAAAAAGACAGAAAAATTGCTTTAATCTTCCTTATTCACATTATGGGAGACCTTGCACAACCACTTCACGTAGGAAGGGCTGAAGATTTGGGCGGAAACAAAATTAATGTTACGTATTTCGGAGAAAAAACCAATTTACACTCTGTTTGGGATGGAAAGTTAGTAGATTCTCAAAAATACAGCTACACTGAATATTCCAAGCTTTTAGACATCAAATCTAAAGAAGAAGTAGCACAGATTCAATCCGGAACACTGGAAGACTGGCTGTATGATTCTCATAAAATTGCCAATAAGATCTATGCACAGACTCCAAACGATTCTAAATTGTCTTACGACTATCAGTACAAGTTTAATGAAACGATGGAAAGACAGCTTCTTTACGGAGGATTAAGACTGGCGAAAGTATTAAACGAGCTTTTTTAGTTACGAATTGCGGGTTTGCTGGGTACTCAACATAACCTGAAATAGTACTTTTAGATATAAAAACGGGACTTAGGTTTCGTTTTTTTGGTTTAAGGTTTAAGGTTTAAGGTTTAAGGTTTAAGGAATTTACAGGATTTTTAAATGAATTCTAGTGTTTTTATGATTAATTTAAATTTTATTCCTCAAACGAAAAAAAACACAAAACACTCAATAACAAACAGTTAAACGAACACGAAAACACATTAATACCTTTTAAAATATATATTGTACAAAAAATATTGCACCTTGTGTAACCTTTATACCTTTTCATACGTATATATTATAGTAACTCTTTTTTGAGGAAAAAATAAATGAGACAATTAAAAATCACTAAGCAGGTTACCAACAGGGAAACTGCTTCATTAGACAAGTATTTGCAGGAAATTGGTAAAGTGGAACTGATCACTGCGGACGAGGAAGTAGAATTGGCACAAAGAATACGTGCAGGTGACAGAGCCGCACTTGAGAAATTAATCAAAGCCAACCTTCGTTTCGTAGTATCTGTATCTAAACAATACCAAAATCAAGGTCTTTCTTTACCCGATTTGATTAATGAAGGTAACTTAGGATTAATGAAAGCAGCAAAAAGGTACGATGAAACTAGAGGTTTCAAATTTATCTCTTATGCAGTATGGTGGATCCGTCAATCAATCCTACAGGCATTGGCTGAACAGTCAAGAATTGTAAGATTACCATTGAACAAGATTGGATCTATCAACAAAATCAATAAAGCATACGCTCACCTTGAGCAGGAAAATGAAAGACCACCTTCTCCGGAAGAATTGGCTGAAGTTCTTGACATGAGCGAGGAAGATATCAAAGAATCTATGAAAAACTCCGGAAGACACCTGTCTATGGATGCTCCTTTAGTGGAAGGTGAAGATTCTAATCTTTATGATGTATTACGTTCAGGAGAATCTCCAAGTCCTGATAAAGATCTGATGCTTGAATCTCTTCAAATCGAGATTGAAAGAGCATTGAATACTTTAACGCCAAGAGAGGCTGATTTGGTAAGATTGTACTTCGGACTGAACGGAAAACACCCAATGACTTTAGAAGAAATTGGTGAAACTTTCGATCTTACAAGAGAGAGAGTTCGTCAGATCAAAGAAAAAGCAATTAAGAGACTAAAACACAATACCAGAAGCAAGATCCTTAAATCTTACCTGGGTAAATAATTTTAGCGTAAATAATTTTATAGGCGGAGTCTGTTTTCAGGCTCCGTTTTTTTATGGATGTAACATTTTTCAACGTTTTTTCAACTAATTAAAATCATATGCTTTAATCAGTTGTGTTATAATTGAAATGATTAATTTTAGCTGCTTTGGATATGATGCTGATTTTCAACCCAAACAAAACATACTATGAAAAAAATATTTTTCGGCTCTATTCTGGTACTTTCTTTACTTTCCTGCAGAGAAAATAACCGCCAGGCTCCTACCGTAGAAAATGCAGTTGACAATGCTGAATCTTCAGTTTCAGGTTCAATTAAGAAAAATACAAGATATTCGCGCAATGAAAATCTGGTTCATGAAATCTATCAGGAACTTGTAAAAAACGACAAAGCTTTACAGGATCTTGACAAAAGAATAACGGTTATTAATCAGGAAACTGAGGATGCAATTACCGAGTATGATGATGTTATTCAAAAATCAGAAACATACTATAATGATGCAACGGCATTATCCAATTCGGTAACCGATTCTGTCACAAAGAAACAAATTGAAAAAGAGATAAAGGCCAGCTCTGAAAAATATGATGTAAAAACACAGACTATCCGGGACCTCATCGCCAAACTAAAAGCAAACAGGACAACAGTTCATGATCAATACCTTGTATTCAAAATCAGAAAGACACTTCCTGAAATTGAAAAGTACCAGAATGCGCATCCTCTGAAAACAGATCATCTCAATCAAGTTATCAATAAGCAGAATAAATTGCTGGCAGAACTGAAAAATTTTAAATAAAAACCATCACCTCATGAAATATACAACCCAATGGCTTACCGATAAAAACCGCGTGAAAGAGCTCGTAGACTTTTTTATTACCCACAAAACAGATGCTTATATTTCTCACGGCGAAATGATGTCCGGAAGAGCGATAGACTCACACCACTGGAATCCTGATCTTGAACTGATTCTGACAGAACAGCTGATCACCGATTTTAATTCCGATGGCAGTTCCAAACTTAATATTCTGATTGCTGAAAACGAAAACGGGGAAATTGTCGGCATGATGGTTTTTAATGTGATCAACAGTCCTTTTAAAAAATATGCCATTCTGGAGGATATGCTTCTAGACCAGTCTGTGAGAGGCCAGTCTCTTGGAAGTAAACTTCTGGAGGAAGCGATTCACGAATCTAAAAACTGGAATATCAGTTTTATTTTACTGGAAAGCGGAGCCAGCAATCATGGAGCTCATAATTTTTTCAGCAAGTATGGTTTTAAAAAAGTATCGGAAAGTTATATTTTAAGTTTATAAGTTAAGCAATTAGAATCTTTCGCAATGTTGTGACATCCTACTAAAAAAGTATACATGAACAATATTTCAATCATAGGAGCCGGAATCGGGGGACTTACCCTCGGAAATGTACTGAAACAGCATCAGTATGATTTTACGATCTATGAATCCGCTCCTGAAATAAAGCCTGTAGGAGCTGGAATTATGATGGCTGTCAATGCGATGCAGGTTTTCAATCACTTAGGTTTGAAAGAAAAGATTGAAAATGCAGGAAATAAAATCCACCGGATTGTTATTGCCAATGAATCTTTGCAGACCATCTCAAAAACAGAAATCCTTGAACTGGAAACACATTATAATTCCTGCAATGTTGCTATTCACCGGGCCGAACTTCAACAGATTTTGGCGGAAAGCCTTCCTTCTGGCTGTCTCCAATTAAATCATTCACTGCAAACAATAAGAAAAGAGGAAAACTATATTTTACACTTTGAAAACGGAAATCAGATTGAAAGTAAAATCGTTTTTGGAGCAGACGGCATCAAATCCAATGTCCGTAATCAGATCTTAAAAACCGGTACCATACGGAGTTCCGGCCAAAAATGCTGGCGTGGCCTGGTAGATTTTGATCTGCCTGAAAAACATCATCAGGAAGCTTTTGAAATGTGGGGCAAAGGAAAGCGTTTCGGATTTGTAAAAATTTCTGAGAAAAAGGTTTACTGGTATGCCTGCATCAATGAAAACAGCTTCAGCCTAGATGCAGCACTTACAGATATTTTTAAAGATTTTGATTCCCTGGTTTTACAACTTATTGAAGCTACTGAAAGCGAAAATATCATTTGTAATATCATTTCTGACCTCTCACCTATTCCCAAATGGTATACTGAAAACTTATGTCTTACCGGAGATGCAGCCCACGCTACCACTCCCAATATGGGACAAGGTGCCTGCCAGGCTATTGAGGATGCTTATATTATCGGAAAACTGCTGGAAAAAAATCAGGATTTCAATGCTGTTTTTGAAGCGTTTCAAAATATCAGAAGAAAAAAGGTGGATTATATCGTCAATACAAGCCGTACCATCGGAAAGATTTCGCAATGGGAAAAAGGAAATTCATTCCGTAATTTTCTGATGGGTTTAATTCCGGGAAGCATGAATCAGAAAATGGCAAAAAGAATTATAGAGCTGGAAATGTAGGAAATTCAATGGAATTAAAATAAAATTCAAAAAAATATAATTGATAGATTACTAATCTCAAAAATTAACAGAATGAAAAAAATCTTTTATGTATTTGGAGGGATGATGAATATCTGGATAAAAAATACTACCCATTAAAAAAAACAGAATTCTCAAAATTAAAGAGCATAAAAAGACTGTCATTTTCAGACAGCCTCTTTTATACAAGATTATAAGATTGTACTAATTAATAAGGGTTTTCATAATATTTTTTAATTCTTCAGTTTCTTTTTCATGTAAAGGTTTCAAAGGACTTCTCAAATTCCCGCCATCTTCACCCAAAATATTAAGACCTGATTTCACAGCTCTCGGCAATCCTTTGTTTACAATAAATTTTAAAAGATCAAACTGCTGGTAGAAAATTCTTTTTGCTTTTTCAAGATCACCTTGTTCCACCGCATGATAAAGACTGATATTCAGTTCCGGAATAAGATTGGGAGCTGCAGTACACCATCCTCTTGCTCCCGCAGAAAAAGCCGCCAGAGCCAAAGGATTAGAGCCGTTGTAGAATGCAACGTCTTCCCCCAGTTCTCTTCTCAGATAATACATCCTCTGAATATCTCCCGTACTTTCTTTGATCATGGTTACATTGGGAATTTCCAGCAGCCTTTTCAGCAAAGCCGGAGACATGTCTACTCCACTTGTTGCCGGATTATTGTACGCCATAATCGGGATAGATATTTTACGTGCTACCGCATCATAATGCGTTACAATTTCGTCGTCAGTAAGCTTCCAGTAGCTCATTGGAATAATCATCACCGCATCAGCACCTGCTTTCTCCGCAAACTGGGCGTGGTGAATGGTTTTCTCTGTCGTAAGATTAGAAACCCCTACAAGGGTTGGAATTCTTCCTTTTACCTGCTGTAAAGTAGCTTCTGTAACTTCTTCCTTTTCTTCGTCAGATAAATAAGGCATTACCCCTGTACTTCCCAATGGAGCAATACCGTGGCTTCCGGAAGTGATCAGTCTTTCTATCAGGTGTTTAAAAAGAGGAATGTCTACTTTTTCATTTTTGTCAAAAGGTGTAATGGGATAAGCAATAATCCCTTTGAATGGAACATTTTTCATATTTTGCTGATTTAAAAATTGAAAATAATTGTAAACCATTAAGAAGGCGTAAGTAATTAAGAATAGTAAGTTTCGCCTTGAAAGGAAATCACATCCAGTATCTTAATGGTTTAAATCTCTGCGATTAAAGGTCTCTGCCTTCTTCTTCTCTTAAAGCGACACCTAAGTTCTGCAGCTGAGGGGCATTTTCACAGGCAATATATTTGGCAGGTTCTGTATCGCTCAGATTCTGATGTTTGTGCCAGGCCCATGAAGGAATGTATACGGCATCTCCTGCTTCCCAATATACTCTTTCATCTTCTACTTCTGTCCAGCCTTTTCCTTCAATCACAAATAATACAGTCTCATAAGTATGACGGTGTCTGTTGGTTTGCTGTCCGGGAATCAGTCCTCCAATCGTCATGCTCACATTCTTACTCGGAAGATCGACAAAGAAAACCGGATGTTTTCTTTCTGTTGAAAACTGATTGTGTTCTCCTGCATTTTCTACATTTTTGTGGATCAAATGGCTTGGTTTTACATACTTTGGTCTTGCAAAAGTTTCGTGGAAGTCTTTAGAACTGAATTGTTTCTTCTCCATGATTTTTAAATTATTAGGGTTTTGTGCTTTATTGCATGACAAAATTATTCTATATTTGGACTATTTAAATAATTCAGTTTTTATATAAATAGATAGTCCAGATGTTACGCCCTTGGAAATTAGAATTAGAAATTGATAAGAAGCTTGAAAAAGCAGTTTATCTACAGATTGCAGATACCATCATTACAGATATCCGATCAGGAAGGTTAAAAGCCGGCGATGCACTTCCCGGAAGCCGAAATCTTGCACTGACTTTGAAAATCAACAGAAATACTGTTGTAGAAGCCTATCAGGTGCTGATTAACGAAGAATGGGTAATTTCGAGAGAAAGAAAAGGTATTTTCGTATCAGAAAAGCTCCCTGTCTTACATGAAAAAAATCTAGAGGGACTGTATGATTCCCATAATCGACTGGTAATTCCTAATGGGATTTTAATCAATTTCGATGATGGCCATCCCGACAGTAAAATTGCACCTGTGACAGAACTGGCAAGAGCTTACAGGCAAATATTCAGCATCAAAGCAAAGTGGCAGATGATGGGATATGGAGATGAACATGGCGACACAGAATTCAGAAAAATGATTTCGCAAATGCTTAATCATCAGCGCGGAATGCATATTCATGAAAATGAAATTTCCATTACCCGAGGCAGTCAGATGGGAATGTTTCTGACTGCTCAGAGTCTTTTAAGTCCCGGTGACATTGTTATCGTAGAAGATCCTGGCTATCAGCCTGCCTGGCAAGCGTTTCAGTATGCGGGAGCACAACTTTTGTCCGTACCTGTAGATCAGGAAGGAATAAGTATTGAAATTATTGAAAAACTTGTAAAACAACATCAGAATATAAAAGCAATTTACATTACTCCTCACAGACAATACCCTACTACAGTTACTCTAAGCCTTTCAAGAAGATTAAAATTGATTGAGCTTTCTAACCAATATAATATGACCATCATTGAAGATGATTATGATAATGAATTTCACTTCGGATATCGTCCTATTCTTCCGGTTTCAAGTTTTCCTGAGCTAAACAATTATGTATATATCGGAACTTTAAGCAAAGTGGTAGCACCTGCTTTAAGGATCGGTTATCTGGCTACTAAAAATCAGGAATTATTAAAAAGAATTGGTGATCTGAGAAAGATTATTGATGTACATGGAGATGTCATCATGGAACAGGCAGTTCTGCAGCTGATTAAAGAAGGTGCCATAAAAAAGCACATCAGAAAAGCAACTGTTCACTATAAGAATAAAAGAGACTTCGTTTTTGAACTGCTGAAAAAACACATGAAAGACATCGCAGATTTCACACTGCCTGAAGGGGGACTCGCCTTTTGGATTGTCCCTAAAATACAATTGGACTGGGATGTGACAACTGCTTTATTATTGGAAAAAAACATTAAAATTATTCATCCTAAACAATACAGCCAAAATAATATAAATGGGTTCAGATTGAGTTATGGAGCACTTTCTGAAGAACAGCTGGAACAGAGTATTCCTTTGATAGCTGAGGTTTTTTCTAAATTTTTCTAATCTTTTTCAATCATGATGGTCTCAGATTTACACAGGAATTTAGTTCAAGCCGACAATAGTTTAGGACTTATAGCCTTCCCATCTGAGTATATCTGAGACATCTGTATTTTAATTTTAAAAAAACGGCTTACTCTACTTCAAAAACAGCCTGAATTTCTACCGAAGAACCCACAGGAATGGAAGAAGCTCCCAAAGTAGCTCTGGCATGTTTTCCTTTTTCTCCAAAGACTTCTACAGCCAGATCAGAAGCCACGTTCATCAGATCTGCATGTTGGGTATAATCATCTTTGGTATTGAAAATTCCGGTAAGCTGTACGCATTGTTTTACTCTGCTTAAATCTCCTCCCACCGCTTCATTTAATACTGAAATTACGTTCAGCATGGTTACTTTTGTAGCGTCTTTTACCTGCTGCTCATTCACTTCCACGCCTAGTTTTCCCGGATTGAAAATTTTACCGTCTTTCAGGGCAACCTGATTGATAAATACCAGATTTCCGGAACGGACAAACGGTTGATAATTCCCTGCAGGTTTTGGAACCTGTGGAAGTGTAATATTTTTCTGCTTTAATATTTCATTGAAATTTGGGTGATGTTCAGCAACAGCAACCGTTTTTTTCGGGCGGGTATCTTTTAATGCCAATGCTACTTTTGCGAAATTTCTTCCCTGAAGTTCAGCAATATTTCTTTCTCCTTTAGTAGGTCTTTCCACATCTTTTAAAGAAGCCATACTGGTAACTCCTAAAACGGTATTTCCCTGTGGAATAGCTTTATTAAGTTCTTCAGTTCCACGAATTCCATTAGAAACCAATATCATACCATGTACCGCAAGGCTGTTCCAGAATGCCTGAAGCGCAAGTTCTTTTCCTGCTCCGCTTCCGGCAGACATGAAGACAGTGGCAGGAACTCCTTCCAAAGCATGATTAGTCCACAACTGAACGGTTTTGGATAAAAATTCACTCATCCCCGTACTGATATTCCCGAAATAAACCGGTGAACCAAAAGCAATTCCATCATAAGATGTGAGTTCATCTACTGTTGCTACAGGAAGATTTTTCAGGGTTGGATTCTGTGAGGCTTTGACTAATTTGATATAAGGAACTGCATTATTTTCGCTTTCCATTCCTTTGGCTATTTCTTTAGCCAGTTCGTAAGTTCCACCATTGTCTGAATGGATAAGAACCAATATTTTAGCTTTATTTTGTGCCATGATGTTGTTGGTATTAGATAATAAAATTAAAATAAAAAAAAGACATAATTTTTTCATTCTGAATAAGATATAGATTATATTTTAAATTAATCATGTATTTATTACATTGATAATACAAAATTACTACTGTCGTTTTTATTAAATTTGCCAAAATATACATACAAAACGACAATATGAAATGTGGACTGATTGAAAAAACGGAAAGCCAGTTTGTAGATTCAATAGAAAAAGAAGCTTATGTATGGTGCGAAAAAAACTGGAAACATGATGATTATGAGCACAGGCATACCCGTGCTCAGCTTACATTTGTGGAAGAAGGTTATCAGTATTTTCATATTGACAGGAAAATTTATCTTGTCCCGCAGCATCATGTCATCTGGATTCCCTCAGGAAAAGCCCATAAAATAACTTCTGAAGCGCAGACAGTGAATCTGATGGTATTTCTGTTCAAAACAGTTTTTGAAGATGAATTTTATCAGAATGTTCAGATATTTGCCGTTCCGCCTGTATTGAAGGAAATGCTTTTATACGCCTCAAAATGGAACCAATCTCTTGATGAAAATGAAGAACAGGATATCTTTTTCAAAGCTATTTTAAAGAGCCTTCCCAATTTCTGCAAGGAAAGCAGCAGCCTGGAAATTCCTGTACCTGCTGATACAAGACTGATTCCTGTATGCAATGATATCAACTCTAATTTTAAATACAATCTGGATATTGATTCTTTAGCCGAAAAAGCACAAATGTCTGTGAGAAGTCTCCAGAGAATTTTTAAAAATGAAACAGGAATTACCTTACAAAAATACCTTCAGTTGACCAGAGTTTTAAAAAGTATTGAGTTAATAGATACCCAACAATATACTTTGAGTGAAGTAGCTTATAAAGTGGGTTACCAAAGTCTGTCTGCATTTACAACATCATATTTTGCAATCATGCAGACAAAGCCAAAGGTGAATAAGAATTAAAGCCTTATCAGGTATGAAATCTGAAATTTATTTTAGAATTAGCATCCTGTTGAGTTCACTTTTAAAACATCCAAGAATAAATTCTGTATAGTATAGCTGAGCATTCAAAGCCTGAGTTTTAGGATGCAGCTCTAATTTTTTGGTAAGAATTATTTCTCCTTTATAGGAAAATGAAAAATAGGCGAAAACCTTATATCCTGAATTAATAACTGGAGTGCAATAACCCGTTGTAGAAATGGACCAGTCGGATTCAAAATGTTTTGCCACACTGAGAGCCATAGCCTGAGAAATCGCTTCCCCCGCTCCGTCATGATCATCGGGTCCAGGTCTGTTTACCTTAAGGAGTCTCACTTTTTCGGTCAACGTATAAGTTGTCATCCCACCTTTGTAGAATAAAAGGGCATCCGGCATCTGTGAGAAAGCAAGCTGCAGACAACCGGAAGTAACACTTTCCGCAATTGAAACAGATTCGTCAGCGGCTACAAGAAACTGACTTATATAATTGAGAAGATTCTGTTGAAATTCCATAATATTTTATTTTGTGAGGTTGATTTTAAGATGGTTACAAACGAGACCAGAAAGCTGCCGGACAAATAAATACATCAGCTTTCATGATTAAGTATTGTAAATGATATGAAAGGTATTTTTTAAGATCTGATTAAAATTCAAAGGCATTTTCAATAAGACTGCTTAAAACCTAATCTGTTTTATTATTCTCAAGAATATCAAGAAATCTACTGATATATTCTTCTTCTTTCAAAACCTTATAATAAGCTGTTTTTGCATATAAAGTGAAAGAAGGTGATTCAAACCTTACTTCTGTTTCCCTCTCATCAGTAAACGATGTATTCTTGGAATGAAATTCACGGATATGAAGAATGTACTCTTCAATGCATGCATTTATTGTTCCTTTAAGGATATCACACGTTGCATTATTTTTGATCTTCTCCAAAGAATTGATCAGAAAGGCCGTCACTCCGTATGAATTGATTATAGGTGGAAATAGAGACTCATTCTCTATCATATTATTTTTATCATTCAACCCGGAATCCCGTAAGGTGTCGTTCTCAAATATCATATTCAAACAATGGTATTAGTTATGGGAAGCTTTCAAATACTGCTCGAAATAATGGAGATCATTTTTATCTTTAATAGACAGGTAAAACATGATTTGTTCCGGTTCTTTCAGTCCAATGCTGGTGAAGCTGTCAAAATGAGCAATGAGTGCTTGTATATTTTCAATATCAATATCTTTCAGGATGATGAACAAAAGAAAAATATTTTCTTCAATTTCTTTAGCATAAACAGCTGCTCCATCTTCAAAACAGTCTCCTTTATGAATTATTTTTATAAATTCTTTGTGTTTCAGGCTATGTATTATTTTCTGAGAGTTCATATTTATGATTTCATGGTTAAAATAAGCCTGTGATAAGCAAACTATAAAATATACTGTACCCTTTTAATCTCCACGCTTATCATCAAAACCGGTAGTATCTGCCAGCTTGCCATCTTCATTCTCATGATTATAAATACTTTTTAAAGCACTCACAAAAAATGGGTGAAGCAAAGTTTTTTCTGTGTCATGTTCTATTATTAATCCATCGTCTCCTAACTGCTTTTCTATTGTGGAATTCGTATTGCCGGATTTTTTGATTTCACACGCCATAATATGATTTTATAATATTGATTATTACAGATCGTTACTGGACACTAAACAGCAATTTCAAAAAATGAATATTTTATATTCATCTTAATTAATATCTCAGGAATGGTATTGAAAACTGTTGTATCAAATGTACATAAGAATAACTCACTTTTTTATGATTTGAGTCAGTAAAATCATATTTAATATAAAATTTTACGATCTTGTAAAGAAAGCATCCCTTCCTTTTCCATTTTTTTTAAGTTTCTGATCACAGTTTCTACACGCAGGCCTGTAAGATTGGCGATCTGCTGCCGAGTAAATGCAATATGGAAACACTGATGGCAGTCTTCATCATGATAGCTTTTAAGATAATCAAGTAAACCCTTTAATCTTTGCATCGGGTTTTGTGATGCCAAACTTTGCATCATTTTTAATTTGTAAAAAATTTCCTGTGAAAGGCAGGCATTCATTTCCAGAGAAAGATCAGGATTCTGCGTGATCATTTCAAAGAATTTTTTTTTAGGAAGTCTTATAATCCGGGAATCTTCAAGGCATATGGCATTGATTGGATAATCCTGATTGAGAAAAAGCATGGCTTCTCCGAAGCTTTGTTTTTTGCCCAGAATATTATGAATGAATTCTTTTCCGTTTTCATTATAATTATTCAGTTTTACTTTTCCCTCACTGATCTGAAAATAATAAATTGCATGATCGTCTTCTCTAAAAACCGATTCCCTTTTTTTATAGTTCTTATCTTCTGCACCAAATGAGTACAAAAGATTTTCATCAATATTCATGCAGCTTATTGTTTTCATAATTTCGATATATTTTAAATAAAAAAACAAATAATATGCCTGAAATAAGGTTAATATAGAATTTTGCGATTTTCAATTCTCACAATTTTATCTCTTTCCATATGTTTAATCGTTCTTATAGCGGTTTCCACACAAAGCCCTGTAAGACTCGCCATTTGCTGCCTGGTTAAGGGAATTAAAAAAGAATAAGGAGTAAGATCTTTTTGAGAACTTTTAAGGTAATCCATTAGTCCTCTTAGCCGTATAGAAGGGTTTTGAGATGAGAGGCTCTGCATCATAATGAATTTATAATAAAGACGTTCTGACAGGAAGCTGTTTACCTCCATATATAATTCCGGAGACTGATTCAGCAGATTGAAAAAAGCAGATTTATGAAGTCTTAAAACGCTGCATTCTGTAATGGCTTCCGCATTTACAGGATAAGGTTTTTCTATAAAAAGGATAGATTCTCCACAACTTTCCCCGTCTGATAAAATATTTTGAATAAACTCTTTGCCTTCCTCATTATAATTGTTAAGTTTTACTTCCCCTTTAATAATCTGATAATAATAATTAGGAATATGCCCTTCACAGAAAATTGTTTCTGAAGGGGTATAATGTCTTGTTTCTGCTCCCGCTGAAATCAAAATATTTTCGTCGATAACCATAATAGCCTTTTTTGGAATTGTTTTCTTCTTCCTATCTTCCTATTCTTAGTAAAAATATCATTGGTAATCGATTGCAGAACGTATACAAAAACCGCACCTTAACAATCAACAAAAAAGTTAAATAACGTTAATTTTCTTATTAATTACAACTCCTTTTATTTTTATGAATTTACATTTAACAACAAATCTATTTTATATTTATTATTTCAGAATTAAAACCACCGGAAATTTGTTTCAACATTTTGATTATGAAAACGAAAAGCCTCATTTCAAAAAGAAATGAGGCTTTTCATATATCCTACTGGCAGCAGCAAAAAGGATTTATAAGGATCGCAATTCTACTTATTTTGCAAATTTCTTAGTTCCTGCAACACATAGTATCACTCCTACTGTTACTCCAAGCATTCCCATACTCACTTGCTCATGAAGAAAGCATGCAGCCAGTGCGAGGCCAAAGAAAGGCTGAAGCAATTGTAACTGACCAACAGTAGCAATTCCACCCTGTGCCAATCCTTTATACCAAAATATAAAACCAATGAACATGCTGAAAAGAGAGATATAAGCCATCCCAAACCATCCCTGAAAGCTGACATTCTGAATATCAGCCGGAAAATACATAAAAAATAAAGGAATCATTACAGGCAGCGCCAATACCAAAGCCCAGGAAATGACCTGCCATCCTCCCAATGTTTTGGATAATTTAGCTCCTTCAGCATAGCCCATACCACATAAAATAACTGCAGAAAGCATCAGAATATCGCCAATAGGTGAAGCTGATATTCCCTGCGAAACAGCATAACCGATCACCAAAAGACTTCCTATAATAGAAAAAAACCAAAATATAGGATGAGGTCTTTCCCCACCGCGCATAACCCCAAATACGGCAGTTGCCAAAGGCAGCATTCCCAGAAATACAATAGAATGCGCTGAAGTGAGATATTGAAGAGCCAATGCAGAAAGAAGGGGAAACCCTACCACACAGCCAAGAGAAACCAGCAATAATGGAATTAAATCTTTTTTTACAGGCCGTTTTTCTTTACCCAGCCATAATACAACCAGTGCTAGAATTCCTGCCACAGCTGCACGAACAATCGTTACAAAAATGGGACTCATTTCCATTACGGCTAACTTAGTGGCCGGCAAGCCTCCACTAAACAAGACTACCCCTATAAAACCATTGATCCAGCCACTTATATTTTCATCTTCTGATATTTGTTTTGTCAACATTGTATTCAAGCTTTTAATTGATGTTCAAAATTAGAAAGGATAATTCGATAAACACAGTATCAGTTTTGTATATTTGCATGAGCACAGTTTAAAAATATGAGTAAAGAATTTTTGTATACAGAAATTGCAGATGGCATTGCAGGACAGATCAGAAATGGTATTCTAAAGGCTGGAGACAAGCTTCCTTCAGTGAGAATGCTATGCCAGGAGCATCAGGTAAGCATGAATACAGCCAAACGTGTTTTTCTGGAACTGGAATCCCAGTCATTGGTAGAGTCCAAGCCGCAATCCGGTTATTTTGTAAGCCAGCTGCTTTCTGCAAAACTTCCTTTGCCGGAAGTAAGCCGTCCGTCATTGATCGCCAATAACGATGAACCGGATGAACTGATCAGTAAAGTATATGAAAATATGGGTAAAAAAGACCTTACCTTTTTCTCAATTGGAATTCCATCTGGAGATCTGCTACCTCAAGCTAAACTGAAGAAAGAAATTGTAAATGCCACCAGAGAATTAAAAGACGGAGGGACCGAATATGAAGAGCTTCAGGGAAATCTGAAATTAAGAAGAATGATTGCAGTACGTTCCTTACAGTGGGGAGGAAATCTTAGCGAAAATGATCTGATTACCACCAATGGCGGGATGAATGCCCTTTCTTTCTGCTTGATGGCTTTGGGAAAACCGGGAGATACCGTTGCGATCGAAAGTCCCTGCTACCCCGGAATTCTTCAGCTGGCCAATGGATTGGGTTTAAAGGTTCTGGAACTTCCTACCCATCCTACTAACGGAATAGAAATCGATACTTTAAAAAAATTAATTCCTAAAATAGATCTGTGCCTGTTGATACCCAATTTTAATTCGCCTCTGGGAAGCTGTATGCCTGATGAAAATAAAAAGGAAATTGTAAAAATACTTTCTGAGAACAATATTCCGTTGATAGAAGATGATGTGTATGGAGACCTTTATTTTGGTTCCAGCCGTCCGAAATGCTGCAAATCTTTTGATACAAACGGAAATGTACTGTATTGCAGCTCAATTTCAAAAACTCTGGCTCCCGGATATCGTGTAGGCTGGATTGCTCCGGGAAAATATAAAGATAAAATCATGAAGCTGAAACTTCTGCATTCTACCTCTTCTATTTCCATTGTGAATGAAGCAGTGGCGAACTTCCTGAAATCCGGAAAATATGAAAAGCATCTCCAGCAGCTTCGCAAAACGTTACAGTTCAATTATCAGAACTATGTACAGACCATTGCAGAATCTTTTCCGGAAGGTACGAAAACAAGCCGTCCTCAGGGAGGTTTGTCTTTGTGGGTAGAATTTGATAAAAATATCCGCACAACAGAATTGTACGATCTCGCCATCAAGCAAAACATCAGTATAGCTCCCGGAAGAATGTTCACCTTTCAGGAGCAGTTTGAAAACTGTATGAGGCTCTGTATAGGGCTTCCCTGGTCGGAAAATACACAGACGAAACTCAGACAGATTGGACAGCTTGCCAAAAAGATTTATTTGAAGTAAGGAAGATGGATGATGGAAGTTATTATAGTTTTAAGAATAACTTATTTCAATTCTATCTAAACAATAGCTGTTGAAGTTCTTTTATATTCACCAGAACTTCAAGCTTCCATCTTCCAGCCATTTCTATTTATTATCCGGGATGAAATTTTTTCTTGCCAGCTCTTTTCTTACACGGCTCAGGCTTTCAGGAGTAATTCCAAGGTAAGAAGCAATCATCCATTGTGGAACTCTCAGCAGCAAATCCGGATACATTTTTATGAATTTCATATACCTTTCTTCTGCAGTCTCTCCCAATAAGGAGTTGATTCTGTTTTGAAGACTTCTGATGTGTTTCTGAAGAAGGAAATCACTTCTTTCTATGCTGTTTGGAAACTGTTCTACCAGTTTGTTGAAGAAATCCGGATGAAGAAACAAAACTTCAGAATCTTCCACTGCTTCTATATAATAAATGGATTTTTCATTGAAATAAAGGCTGCTTCGGTCAGAAATCAGCCAGCTTTCCGGGGCAAACTGGATAATATGTTCTTTTCCGTTTTTATCAATGGAATACATCTTTATCAGCCCTTTTTCTACAAAGAAAATATGACGGCAGATTTCACCATACTGAAGAAGAAACTGGTTTTTAGGAATTTTCTTTACTTCATAGTGCAGGCTGCAGGTGTTTACATTCTGAAGCGGAACATTTAAAACTTTGGCTAAATAATTATTTATATTCTTCATGATACAATCTGACTTAAAGAAATGTCCTGGTGTGAGGCACTGTTAACAGGTTTTCCGTTTTCTATGACAATGAGCTGCGGACTTTCATGTCTGATTTCAAAATCTGCTGCTATTTTGTTGGAAAGAGATCTGTGAGCCAATAAATCCAGATAGTACACATTCACCGGCTGGTCTGAATTCTCTACTTCTTTTTCAAAATTTTTCAGAACAGTTCTGCTGATAAAACAGCTTGTAGAATGTTTGAATATTGCGATCTTATTCTGAAAAGAGTCTTCTATAGCTTTTGTAAGATCCTCTTCAGATTCTATCTTTTTCCAGAATGTTTTTTGGTCAGGGGTTTCACTTTTTCCACCGAATATTTTATCAAAAAAACTCATACATTAAATTGTTTTAGATGGTGATCAAGATGTTTGTATTCTAAAAATGCCCAGTCTTTTTCAGTCATTTTACCAAATAATCTGTGCCTTTCCGGCAGTCTGTGTTTTTCACAAGCTTCCCGGAATTCCTCCAGTGTTTTCAGCAGATTGGCTTTTGATACATCAAAATCACATTCAAAATTAACGATTAGTTTTTGAAAAGTAGGCATGTTTCTGGGAATTCCATTATTGAAAATATACATTTCTATTTTAGTAAAAATTCCTATTGCCTCAAACATAACATGAATATGGGGAAGTTCCAGCTTTCCCAAAGCCACCTGAAGAACCAGATCACAATGCTTTAACATTTGACACCCATTCATTTTTCCCCATTCTCCATGAGAATTTTCAGATAACAGGGAAATTCTGTCTTTAATTTCCTGATAATATATTGGATTATTGAGACTCTTCCTTACCAACCTTTTTCTATCTTCAGATTTTCAATATGAGCAAAATGATGATTACAGTGCCACACGTATAAAGCTAGGCTTTCTCTTAAATTATAATTCTTTTGATGCTCAGGATGATGAAAAGTTCTTTCAAACTGTTTATTCGTAAGGCTTTTAAGAAGAACTACCCATCTTTGGTGTGTTCCTTTCAACATTCTCATTGCCGGTTTTACAGGCATATGAAAACTGTCCTGAAGTTCCGCCCATTTCGCTTCATCATAAGGTTTTATGGTAGGATTTTCTTCTGTCAGCGCCAGTTTGAAACGGATAAAACTGTTCATATGGCTGTCAGAAAGATGATTCACAAGCTGCCTTACCGTCCAGCCTCCTTCTCTATAAGGAGTATCTAACTGGTCATCTGTAAAATGTTCAATGAGATTTTTTAGTCTGCCGGGAAAGTCTTTAATTACGTTGATATAAGTATCCAATGTGGTATCACAAATGTTTTCAGGAACTTCAAATGGTCCTATCGGAAACTTTTTTTTCTCTAAATCACTCATTACTCAGGTTTTAATTTTTTTAAATTATTGCCGATTTGTACTCTCATTATTCATTAGAATAATTTACGAATATCAGCTTGTGCGAATTTATCAAAAATTCAAGAATTTAAAGTGAATAAAGCATTAATTGTACCGATAATGATTTTTGTGGTACCGATTTTTCATTAAAAAAGACTTCAATTGTATAAACTGAAGCCCTTTTATTTATAATCAATGATTAATATCCATGTAAATCAATGCCTTCTGTTCTTTGCAGGGTTACTTTTCTACCCATTTTCTTTTGAATCACCCGAAAATGCTGCAATTCATCATCCGTCAGAATACTGATTGCCGTTCCTTTTTCATTGGCACGTCCTGTTCTACCAATGCGGTGGATATAATCCAGCGGCGAACGGGGTAACTCGTAATTGATCACACACGGCAGGGATTCAATATGAATTCCACGGCCGATTAAATCTGTAGCCACCAAGATCTGAGCTCCGTTTACTTTAAATTCTTCAAGATTGTTTCTTCTCGCTCCCTGAGACTTCTGACTGTGAATGGCCACCGCTTTTATTTTATTCTTTTTAAGTTTCTCTACCAGATTATCCGCAGATCTTGTGGACGAAACAAAAATCAAAGCCTTTTCTACTTTCTTTTCTTTGATAAGATATCGTAAAAAAGGTCCTTTATTTTCCGGAGCAACATGATACGCCAGCTGTTCGATATTATCAATTTCAACTTCTTCTTTTGTAATTTCAATAATCGTGGGATTGATGGAAAGGCGTTCTTTCATTTCTGAAACTTTATCATTCAAAGTAGCTGAAAACAAAGTAGTTTGCTTCGCTACAGGCATCATGGCAAAAAGTTTATTCATTTCTTCCCCAAAGCCCAGCTGAAACATCTTATCAGCTTCATCAATCACCAGATGTTTAATTCCCGAAATACTCAATGCATTATGATTAATCAAATCCAGCAAACGTCCCGGAGTGGCAATCAAAACTTCCACACCAAACATTCCCTTCATCTGTGGATTGATAGAAACCCCTCCATACACTGCCATTGTACGAACTTCTCTCTTTAAATTTTCTGTGAACGCTCTGAACACTTCATCAATCTGGATAGCCAGCTCACGGGTAGGAACCAATATCAAAACCTGAACATTACGGTCTTTTTTAACTTCTGCATTCTGTAGTTTTTCCAGAATCGGCATTACAAAGCAAGCCGTTTTACCGGAACCTGTCTGGGCAATTCCCATGAGATCTTTCCCTTGTAAAATGACAGGAACAGCCTGCTCCTGTATTGGGAACGGTTTTAAATACCCTAGTTTTTTGACAGAACGAATAATATTGTGTGATAATCCTAACGATTCAAATGACATAAAATACTTATTTCCGCAAAGATAAGCTATTGATATTTGGTTTGGGTCTCAAAATAGCATACGTTGCAGACAAAACTTAATTATTTTAATTTTTAAGTTCTTCTCTGATAAGCATTGAAAAATTTATATTGCCGATTTGTCCGATAATTCGGGTTTGGACAAATTTTTGAAGATTAGTTTTGTAAATTTATCAAAAATTCGAGAAATCAAAATATGAAAAAAGCGTTAATAATAGTCGATGTACAGAATGATTTTTGTGAAGGCGGAGCACTTGCAGTCCCTGGAGCCAGCGAAATTATTCCATACATCAATCTTTTGATGGAGGAAAATGCATATGATCAGGTAGTTCTTACACAAGACTGGCATCCTGCAGGGCACAAAAGCTTTGCAAGCAGCAATGGAAGAAAGGTAGGAGAAAGTATTATTTTAAATGGTGTTCCTCAGTTTATGTGGCCGGATCACTGTATTCAGGGAACTTTCGGAGCAGAATTTCATAAAGATCTAAACAGAGACAAAGTAACCCATATTGTACAGAAAGGTAAAAATATTGAAATTGACAGCTATAGCGGTTTCCAGGATAACAACCACTTTATGAAAACCGGTTTGGATGACTTCTTAAAATATCACGACATTCAATTGGTAGAAATCGTTGGACTGGCCCTGGATTATTGTGTTAAGTTCACAGCACAGGATGCGGTAGCCAACGGATATGTAACTTGTCTTCATTTCAACGGCACACGTGCTGTCAACGTAAAACCTGATAACGCCAGAGATGCCATCTATGAAATGATTGAAAAAGGAGTTACAGTGTTAGGATAATTATAAATGATGAGTTATGAATTTTAAAATTTATGACTTAATACAATAAAAAAGCGCAGAAAGTTTTAAGGGATCAAAAGCTGGAATCCATTCCATTGATCATTTCTAAGCGAATGTATTACTTAAAGTTACATCTCTTTGCTGCCTTAAACTATACCGTAGAATCATCTATTCTCTGCGTTTACAAAGAAATTCTCCACACGAGAATTTACCGTGTCCAAAAAAAGCTGCCTCAATAAGAGACAGCTTTTTACTATAATTTGGTTTTATTTAGTAGGTTAAAGTAACACCTGCACCCCAGCCCATTTCATTATCATAATTTCCTGAAAGGGACAGCCATTTCTGAACGATGTACCTCAATCCTGTTGAAAACTCACCGTCTGAATTGACACTGAAATTCCCTCTCAGTCTTCTGGAAAGCGGTATATCTTCACGACTTAGCTCTAATAATACTTTTCCGTTCTGATCAACACTTGCATCAGCCGTGATAAGCATCGGCAATACATACTGCATTCCCACCATGAATGCAAATCTGTTTTTTGAAGCTTTCTGCTGTCCGAACCAGGTCTTTTTACCATGAAAATCCATTCCCGTATCTTCTGCCATCTGTCTTTCCATAATTTCATGATTCTTCTGAACTCTTACTCCTGCATAAGGAAGCGCCCATTGGAATTTTCCTAAAAATCGTCCTACTTTTGCACTTCCTTCGAAATGATCAAAATTCCAGTTGGAATGAAACTCATTAAGGTTAGCCCATCTTGGTCCGAACATGGTCATAGTTTCTGCATGGATTTTATTGCTTGCAACATCCAGCATCGCCATAGAACTTGTCATTTTATTATCCTGTACAAAATTTTTCCAGGCTAATTTTCTGTTCGGAAGCTGCGGATTGGGCTTTGAGTTTTCATAACTGAAGATTCTTCCCATTCCTGCCATCATATGGTATAAAATGTGACAGTGGAAAAACCAGTCTCCATCCTGATTGGCAGCAAATTCTATTGTTACCGTTTCCATTGGCATGATATCCACAACATTTTTCAGTGGAGAATATTCTCCTTTTGAATTGATCAATCTGAAATCATGACCGTGAAGGTGCATCGGGTGACGCATCATAGAATTATTATACATCTTGATTCTAAGAACCTCTCCTTTTTTGATCAGAATTTTATCTGTCTCTGTTACGGTTTTATTATCCAGTGTCCACAGATAATGGTTCATATTCCCTTCCAGCGTAAATTTCATTTCACGAATGCTGTCTGTGGGAAGAATGGTTTTCTCAGGAGATTTCAAAATATTGTAAGAAAGTCTTTTGATTGTTTTATCTTCCTTCATTTCCATTCCGGCATGTTGAGAATGATCCTCTTTCTGATCTTCCTTCGTCTTCACACCCATCATTTCATTGATATGCTTCGCTGTAGTCTTTCTCTGGCTTTCGGATAATTCAGGGTACATCACTTCATTCATATCCATCATCTGGTTTCCCATCGTCATATTCATCGGTTTCATATTTCCGCTCATCTCCATCATCCCGTTCATCATTTTCATTCCTTCAAAAAGCATAAGCCTTGGAAGATTGGGAGCTTCAACCCTTTCACCTGAACCCAGCCAAAGAGAAGCGTGTCCTATTCTGTCTTCAGAAGTTGCTCTGAATTCAAAGCTTTTGTTTTCAGGAATGGTCACTTCAATATCATAAGTCTCGGAAACTCCTACAATCAGGCGGTCAACTTCTACAGGAACTACATCATTACCGTCATTTCCTACCACTTTTATCTTTCCGCCTCCATAATTGAGCCAGAAATAGGTAGATGAACCTCCATTGGCAACTCTCAGCCTTACTTTATCACCAGCTTTTAAAGTAGAATAATCTGAACTGGGAGTACCATTGATTAAGAATTTATCGTAATAGACATCACTTACATCCATCGCTTCCATTCTTTTCCATTCATTCAGGGCTTTTGTACCTAAATTTCCGGATTTAATGGCTTCCCAGTAACTCTGTACTGCATTTTTCTTTACCGCATACCAATCTGTGTTGGCCATATGAAGTCTTCTTGCAATCTGCATAGGATCATCATCACTCCAATCTCCCAATAATACCGGAATTTCAGCATTATATTGTGTTTGAGGTTCCCCTTCTCTTTTTTTGAAAACCAGGATACCATTCATTCCTATCTGCTCCTGAAGTGCTTCGTGAGAATGATACCAATACGTTCCGTTCTGAGAAATCCTGAATTTATATAAATGGGTTTCTCCCGGTTTTACAGGTTTTGTAGTAAGGTATGGAACACCGTCATGTTCATTGGGAAGAATTACTCCGTGCCAGTGCAGCCCTGTATTTTCTTTAAGCATATTGTGCAGGTAGATTTCGGCGGTGTCACCTTCTGTAAAATATAAAGTAGGAGCCTGAAGTTTTCCATTGATCGCAATGGCTCTTCTGTTTTTTCCTGTAAAATTGACAATAGTATCTTTTACATAGAGATCATAACGAACCGTTTTTCCTCCAAAAGTAATTTTTCCATTTTCTGAATTACGTTTTAAAATAGATTTTTCTTCTTTAGGATTTTCAGCCTGTGTATGGGAATGAGCTTCTTTTTCTACCAACTCCATTCCACATTTCGGACATTTTCCCGGCCTGTCTGAAACTACTTCCGGGTGCATCGGGCAGGTATAGACTGTCTGTTGGTGAGACTGAGTCTTAGATGATGGTAAAGCCTGATTCTTTGTTGGCGATACCGGTTTTACCTCTGTTTTAACAGAAGATTTTATGACCTTTATTTTCTCACTTTTCTCAGCAACTTTTGCTTTAGTAGCTTTAACATTCGTTATTTTAGTTTCTGTGGCTTTTGTTTTCGACTCTGTTTTAGGAATAGGTTTCGCTTCCGCTTTTGCAACTACTTTGTGCTTTATGACAACGGTCTTCTTTATCAGAGTCATTCCGCATTTAGGGCAGTCTCCAGGTTTGGAAGACACTACTTCCGGATGCATCGGACAGGTATAATAGGTTTTTGTAGTTTGTGCGAAAGTAAATACAGAGAACAAAAGCACCAGAAACATTATCAGCTTTTTCATAATATTTCGAACTTTTTAGAAATCGCATAACTTAAAGTTAATTATAACTCAAGTTATGCAACTTATTATTTTAATGAATAATACGATAATTATTTAATCTCTGACTTTACACTTCCGCATGAAAGCATAGACTTTCCGTAGTATGGATTAACGATCTGTTTTTCATCGCTTAGCCAGCTTCCGTCTGCCATTGGGCAATATTGAACGTAAACTGGTTTATCGGAAAGTTTGAACTGCTTGGTCAGAGCGATCATATTATCCGAAAGATTGAAAAAAGTTTCTCTTTGTGCGGCAACATTTCTTGCTTCAGAAATAACAGAAGCATCTTTTCGGAGAATATTAAGATTTCCCTCAGAAACTACTTTATAATCAATAACAGAAGCTGTTTTAATAAATTCTGTTGCGGCTTTTGAAGTTTTTTCTGCGTCATCTGAAGCTAACGCTGATTTGATAGCAATATAATTCTGGTATAGTTTAGAAACCTGAGCATCCTTTTTAGATTGTGCAGATAATGAAACGATTGAGAATAAAGATAAGGCTGCTGTGATGATATATTTTTTCATTGTATTAAATTTTAGAATTAATTTTTTAATAAGGAATATTGGTAACGCATCAGTAAATGCGTCAGGACATGTCGTCTAAACAGTATATGAAAATGATACCGGAAACGACTGACGGATTCTAAATTCTAAAATTACAATGATTAATGTAGATTGGTACCGGTCGGTATTCTGGCGGTGCATTGATCTGAATCTGGGTAAATTTGGTTGCCGAAAAAGACTTGTCTACAATTGCAAACTGCTGTTTCACAGGGATCTCTGAAATCTGACTTAAAAAATCAATTTTGAGCAGATCTGACTTCTGGGAATCATCTACTTTTACTATTTTAATCTCTGTTTTGCAGCATCCTTTTTTGTCTTTAACACCGCATTTTCCGCAGATATCATCTGCTTTTTGGCTTACAGAAACAAATTCTTTCATGCAATAATGAATACTAAAAGCTGCTCCGGAAGAAAATCCGAAGTAGAAAATAGAAAATAATATGGCAAGAATCTTTTTCATTGATAAGACAAAGGTAAAAAGATCTGTGATACCGTTGTTATAAAATTTGGTAATGTTGTTATAAAATTCGGGTAAACAAAAAAGCTTCCGAAAAAATTCGAAAGCTCTCTGCTATTTTATTTTTGATCGTAATTCTATAGTTTGAATTCCAGCTTCACGTTGAAGAAACGTCCTGTAAGACGTACCGGAACTGGATACATATAATTGCTGTTATAGTCTGTGATCCACTGGTTTGCAACAGTGTTGTTGATGTTAAATGCATTGAAAACCTGAACGCCTAATGTAAGTTCTTCAAAATTACCCCAGAAACCGGATCTCTTATTTTTTTCTTTCGGATCAATAAATACTTTTGTCAGCCCTAAGTCTACCCTTTTATAGGAAGGAAGAGTCTGCTGATAATTATAAGCTGAGCCAAAATCCGGCTGTCCGTTACTGTTGAACATTACGGGAGCTCCTGTAGGTAATCCCATAGCGTACACCAGGGTAAGGTTCACGCGCATAGACGGAAAACTTGGCATATAATCCTGATAGAACATGGCAAACCTCAACCTCTGATCTGTAGGTCTTGGAATATCTCCTCTTCCATCAATATTTTCATACACCCTTGCATAACTTGCAGATAACCAAGAGTCTACACCTGGGACAAATTCTCCGAATAATCTGGTATCAATACCATAGGCATATCCTTTAGAATTATTCTGCCCTGAATATCGGATTCTTACGTTATCCATATAATAAGGAATCAGATTATCCATTTTCTTGTAATAGAGTTCCGTTGTCAGTTTGAATGGTCTGTCATACATCTGGAACTCATAATCATTGGCAAGAATGACCTGGATAGAACGTTGTGATTTTATATTAGAATTAAAATTACCATCTAAATCTTTAATTTCTTTATAGAAAGGAGCCTGATAGTAGATTCCCCCTGAAATTTTAAACAACATATCACTGTCCCAGTCCGGTTTGATGGCGAACTGAGCTCTTGGTGAGAATATGGTTTCTTTATTGAAACTCCAGTTGGCAACACGTACTCCGGCATTCACAAATACTTTACTGGCTCCCCAGTAGAACTTTTGTGAATACTGTGCGTACGCTGAAAGTCTTGTAGGCTCAATATTATTTTGTCCGGCAATATAATAAGCAAGCTTAAGATCGCCTGTTGTTCCTGTTCTCGGATCAATAATTTCCGGTCTTGGAAGGCTGTATCCGGCAGAATCTACCAGTTTCCACTCATTGGTAAGATCTTTCAGGTTTTCTTTTTCATATTTGAAACCTACTTCAAAGTCTGTATTTACATTGGGTGAAAATTTAGCTCTGAACTGAGTTCCGTAGGTTCTTACAAATAAGTCGTTTCTTGCATGCTCTATCTGTCCTCCCACATCAAAAGAAGTCACAGGCTGCTGTGTCACCGAATCAAAAGTTTGCAGCTCGTAAGCTGACTGTATGGTATAATACTCTCTTTCCCTGTTCTGATAAGCAAATGCATCTAAAGTAAGCTTCCATTTGTCTGCAGGCTTATAGTTCATAGAAAATGTACCCATCATATTTTTATATTGGTCATTTTCCTGACCTCCATAACCAATATTGACGGTAATAGGCTGCTGAAGACTTCCGAAAGTTACACTTTTGGCTCTGGGAATCATCTCATAATCATTCTTAGAATAATATCCGATGAATGACATGCTGAATTTATCACTCACATGATAGTTCAGATAAGACTGGAAATCCCAATAGGTTGGATTAAAATCTGTATCTTCTTTTAAGGTATTAAGAACAAGGTTCGTATTTCTGTATCTTCCGGAAAATAAGGCTGTAAATTTTTTGTTTTTGGAAGCCAGACCTGTTGTTAATCTTCCTCCAATTAAACTGGCTTCACCTGAAACTTCAAATTTTTCAGGCTCACGGTAATAGATATTTAGAGCAGAAGACATTTTATCACCATACTTAGCTTCAAATCCACCTGCAGAGAAATTTACTGCAGACACCATATCCGGGTTGATGATACTCATCCCTTCCTGCTGTGAGTTTCTGATCAGGAAAGGTCTGTAGATTTCAATATCATTAATATAGATAAGGTTTTCATCATAGTTTCCACCACGAACCATATATTGGGAAGACAGCTCGGTATTGGAGTTTACGGAAGGCAGCGTTTTAAGCAATCCCTCAATCCCACCATTAATAGAAGCTACTGATTTTGCTTCTTTCGCTGAAATTCTTACGTTGGTAAGGTCATTGGTTCTTCCTGTTGCTTTTTTCTGGAAGACAACTTCCTCTATATCGGTCACTTTAGTGGTTGCTGTATCTTTTTTCCTTTGTTGGGAGAAAAACAGTACAGGGACCATAAGGCTTAGCGGTAAAACTAGTTTTTTCAAAAGAAATGTTTTAGAATTTCTAAAATTAATGTTTTTTTAACAATTACAAAATCGATTCTCTAATTCTTGTCAATTTTTGTAACAAATCTTCTAATAAATCTAATCTTAACATGTTGGCACCATCAGATAATGCAGTTTCGGGTGTAGGATGAGTTTCGATGAAAATTCCGTCTGCTCCAACTGCAATTCCTGCTTTAGCAACAGTTTCAATAAGATCCGGTCTTCCTCCTGTAACTCCTGAGCTTTGATTAGGTTGCTGTAAAGAGTGTGTAACATCCAGAATCACAGGAGCATACTCTCTCATGGTAGGAATTCCTCTGTAATCCACAATCAGATCTGTATAACCGAAAGAATTTCCTCTTTCAATGATGGCTACTTTCTGATTGTCAGAATCTGTAATTTTCTGAACGGCAAACTTCATTGCTTCCGGAGAAAGAAATTGTCCTTTTTTCAAAGTAACACATTTTCCGGTTTTTGCTGCAGCCACCAATAGATCTGTCTGGCGTACAAGAAATGCAGGAATCTGCAATACGTCTACGTACTGTGCTGCCAGTGCCGCATGTTCATTCTCATGAATATCTGTAGTGGTAGGAATATTGAAGGTCTCTCCTACTTTTTTAAGGATTTCAAGAGATTTCTCTTCACCGATGGTTGTGAAAGAATCTACACGGCTTCTGTTAGCCTTTTTGAAACTTCCTTTGAAAATATAGGGAATATTGTATTTATCTGTGATAGTGATTACTTTTTCAGCGATTCTTAGCGCCATATCTTCTCCTTCAATAATACAAGGTCCGGCAATAAGGAAAAAGTTTTTTGAATCTTTGTGCGAAATATTATCTAAATACTGAATCATTTTATTGTAATTAAAAAGTTCAGTAAAAATACTGAGAAAGTTTCACAAATGGAAATTATTTGATTGCTTTAACAGGCTATGGCTGCATGAGTTTTTGAGTCTTTTGGATTTTTGAATTGCCGGTTATTAATAGATAGGTGCTTCGACTGGCTCAGCATGACAGCTCTAATACTATATGTTAATGTGTACTTGATAATTGATAGATGCTTCGACAGGCTCAGAATGACAACCCTAATACTAACTGCTTTATTAACATTTACAAGATTATATGTTAATCGATACTGAAATATTACAATTTAAAGTCTTTGCAAACAAAGTTAATTTATAACGATGTCATGCTGAGCCTGTCGAAGCATTTATACAACACCAAACAACATTGCAATCAATGATTTATGATTGTTTTATTCAGGAAATCAGTCTTTATGGAATTTGCTGAGTGATAAAGTCTTTGCAAACAAGGTTAATTTATAACAATGTCATGCTGAGCCTGTCGAAGCATCCGCGATGATTTATTAGAATTTCTTCAGAATCTTTTCAAATGTATTCACATTTCTGCTGGTAAACTGATCTTTAAGACTTTTCTTTCCTAAAACTTTCCCGAAATTAGAATCTAAGGTATTTCCTTTCGGAACCTGCCAGTAAAATAGATCATTGATAATTTCTGCCTTTTCGTTTTCAGCCTGTGCCGCTTTTTTAAACTCCTCCATCAAAACCTTTTCCACTCCAGGAATTCCTACGAAACCATAAATATGAAAATTTTCATTCCTTTCGAAAGGAATACTGTTCCAGAACACCTCTGTCTCTTCCTGAGATTTTATAAACAAAAAGGCTTCATAAGAAAAATGTTCTGACATCGCTTTTTCAAGAATGGCCTTTAACTCCTCTCCACTTTTATCTGAAGAAAACACAATATTTCCGGAGGCTAATATTGAACTTACGTCTTTCATTCCGGCATCTTTAAAAACCTGACAGACATCTGCCATTTTCATATTGGTTCCTTTTACGTTGACGCCGCGGAGAAAAGCACAGTATTTCATCTTTATTCAGGTATTAGGTTTTAGATATCAGGTTGCAGTGATTGTTGGGTCGGAGGGTTTGAGAGTATTAGAGTGAAAGAGTTATTATAAAACTCTTTTCTCAATTCTTTCAACTTTTAAATATTTCAATCTTTTAATCAACCCTAATGTACAAATTATAGTCTGTTCCGGAAGGTTTGAGATGATAAATTTTTTCCAGAATCTTATTGTCGCTTTTCAGATGATCTTTCACCCTGAATTCCTTCAAAAGTTTATAATGGGTTTGATAGTACAATGAATTCGCGTTGTTTCCTTCGTATAAATTCTGGTAAGAAAGAAGATATTTCGGCTTTCTTGTTTTTACGGTGTTGATCCAGTAGTTGACCTTATCTTTTTTAATTTCTTCCTGAATCTGTTTATCAACCAATCCCACCTCATCAATTGTTTTTAATCCAGAAAAATAAGGAACATAGCCCGCCGGTTCCAGTAAAATCCATTGGTTTTTATCTTTTTCATATTGATGTAAAAACGTACCAATTGTTCTGCGATAATTCCATTCTCCGTTTCCTGTTGCAATACAGTGAACAGTCTGGAAGACCAGCATCGGGAAAATATAGAATATAACGAGTAATGAAAGCCATAGTTTTTTCTTTTCCTTCTGTTCCAGTACAAAAATAAGAACAGGAACAAAAAGCAAAAGTTGTGGCACCCAGTAATACCAGTCGAATAAGCTTTTCTGAGAAATGAATATAATTTGTTTTGCCCATCCGAAAAGAAAAATCATCCACAAAAAGTAGTTTCTCTTTTCTCTTTGTCTGATCAGATAAATAAAGCAAAGCAATTCAAAAATCAATACTATAATCGTCATAGGATTGAAATCTCCCGGAACTTTCAGCATTCCCCAGAAGTTTCCAAAACTTTTAAAGAAATATCCGATATGTTGCTGGACCGTAAAATTTTCACTATAAAGCAATTTTTTCGCAGTAATGGTATTATTAACTAATTCACCAAAGTAGAACCAGTTGAAAGCAACCGTAGCTAAGACTCCCAAAGCTCCGCCAAAAATATAATTCCATCTTATTTTTTTATTCCAGAATAGATCTACAAGAAATACAATTCCCAGGAAGATTACTGTATCAATCCTTGTAAACATGATTAAAACAGGAAGAAATGTCAACACCCATTTTTTGCCTTTGTTAAATCCGTAGTACAGCAATGCCATCTCCAGAAAAAACAGAATTCCGTATTCCATACCAAGGATTGAAATTTTAATGGAAGGCGGTAAAATCCCGATCAGAAATATAAAGATCGCTTTATGCCATGGGTTTTTAAGAACCAAATGAGACAGCCATAAAGTTCCTATGGTAAACAGCAGGGAATTAAAAATCAAAAGAGGCTCAATAAAATTTTCCTTTCCAAAAACAAGATTGAAAATATAAGATACAAAAACATACAGATGTGTTGTAGATGCAGAAATCTTGATATCTCCATTGAAGCCGATTACTCCATAATCCAACAGGTTCTGAGCAACCCTCCAGGTAATAAATGCATCTTCCTGAATGTAGTGCGTTAATAAAAAAAGAAGCTTAAAAAGAACCGTAGCAATGACGGCATAGATTGGGAATTTGCTATTTTGTGTTTCGGACATTATGTATTTTTACTTCCACAAATATAACCTTAAAATTCAGGATTGCCAATAATAAAAAAACGGAACCGAAGTTCCGTTTTACAATATTTTATTTTGTTGCTTTGATAATCGCAGTCGTAATCTGATTTTCTTTTTCTTTTGAATAAGTAGAATCATAAGGTTCCATCACATCAAACAAGTACTGATAGAACGGCGTGATCTGCTGTACATTTTCAGACTCTTTCATCGCCTTATCTCTGCCCATTTCCTGAAGATCTTTGATAAATACATTGAACTTCTTGTCAATCGGCTCTATGGATTTTACCAGATAAGCATATGCTTTTTCCTTCTGTCCGATCTTTGTGTAAGCATCCGTTACTGCAGAAACCACAAGAGAATATTCCATTGGTTTTGTTCTCATCTGTCTTCTCAGATAGCTTTGATCTGCTTTGGAAAGACTTAAATAATAATCATACTCTTCAAAGATTCCTTTTTTAAGTACTTCAGCAAGCTGAAGACCTTTCTGCTCCTGTCCTGCGATGATGTATCCTGAAACAATTGAGCTTAAAGAACGGGGATCATTATATTTCTCTGCCGGAATTTCTTTTGCTGCTAGATCCAGAATTTCCAATGCTTTAGCTTTCTGTCCGCTTAATGCCAGGGCTGCCGCCGCTCTGCTCGCTGACATTCTGTAGCTGATGATATTGGAAGTAGCCGTTTCATCAAAGTGAGCATTTAAGTTCTTAAAGTTCCCCCATCTGAAGTTTTTCACTACGTTATAAAGAGAATTGGCATCTACTCTTCCCATATCGCCGTCAGCTGTCGGAGGCGTTTGGATAGGGATTAATCTGTAACTGAATCCATCAAACTGAAGGTAATCGTTCAGATAGAAAATATTCTCACTGTCATAAATACCTCCTGATGAGAAGTTGATCGGACGCTTCCAGTCGAAGTTCGCTAAAAGATCCATCAAAATAAGGTTGTTCTTATAAAGCGTGTTTCCTTTGTAAGTAATCATAATCTGATTGGCTACGTTTGGAAGATCTTCTTTGTTGATGATTCCGGCTTTCAAAGCATTTTCTTTATTAACAGGAAGGATGAATTTGTTTACCGGAAGGATATTGTATTTCTCAAACTTCTCTTCCCCGAAGTACATTTTCAATAACTCGTCTTTTTCAGGAGATTTGAATTTAATGAATTCAATAGCCTGTTTCAATGTTAAAGAATCCTGAGTAAGATATTTTCTGAAAGACTGGAATTCTGTTTCCGGCGCTCCCTGTTCTTTCAACATAGAAAAAACACCTTCCCAATCTTCTTTTTTCATCATATAGATCTGATCATTTACACCATCTCTGTAATCATCGTGTGTCAATTGGCTAGGGATTCCCATCGCGTTGTACGTTCTTCTTTTTACCTGATCAAGATTCCACGGAGTTGAAGCAAGAGTAAAGTTAACTACCTTCACATCATCTCTGAACTGCTCTGTCTCCTGAATTGCCCAAACCGGATAAGTATCGTTATCTCCGTAAACGAAAAGGATATCGTTTTTTGGTAATGATTTTAACACTGAATACGCATAATCGTACGCTGTATATCTGTTGCTTCTGTCATGAACATTATAGTTCTGGAAGCCCATCATGAAAGGAACTCCTAATAAAACCACTCCTAAAGCAATGTTAGCTCCGTTTGATTTTATTTTAGACTGTAAGAACCATAGGATGGCTCCTGCACCCAATCCAATCCAGATCGCAAATGCATAGAATGAACCTACCATTGCATAATCCCTTTCTCTCGGCTCAAAAGGTTTTACTCCTGTATAGAAAACAATCCCTACACTTGTTAAAATGAATAAAGATAACAGTGCATAGAATCTTCCAAAGTCTCTGTTCAATTGGAAAAAGAATCCGATCAAACCTAAAATTAACGGAAGGAAAAAGAATTTTACTGTACTTTCATTCTTGAATTTAGCAGGCATTTTATCCTGATTTCCTACCACAGCATTATCAACGAAAGGAATTCCGGAAATCCAGTTTCCTTTTGTGCTTTCCATGTTTCCTTCAAGATCATTCTGTCTTCCCACGAAGTTCCACATCAGGTATCTTACAAAATAATATCCGTTCTGGAAAGTAATAAAGTAATCCATATTCTGAAGTAATGAAGGCTTCTGAACATTGATCAGGTTATAAGGCTTTACTTTCAGATAATCTGAAGCTGTAATGGATTTGTCTTCATATTTAGCTCTCAGCTCATCAAAAATCTGCTTAGCCTGAGGATTATCTGCCACATCTTCATTCGCATAGTTGAATGTAAAATCAGGAGCGCCATACATAGAAATATAGTTCGCCATTACGTCCTTATCTTCATTAAACATTCTTGGCATTAAGCTCACCTGAGACTTGTTGAATACATAATTGAAACGGTCTCCGGTTTTTCTGTACGTTCCGGTTTTTTCATCTTTTTCGTAGATTTCCCCGGTTTTTTGTGTTTTAAAGCTTCCGTCTTCGTTTTTCTCAATTCCGTTAGCATCAAGGAATGCTGTGTAATTTTGTCCGTAGATTGTTGGCCAGTCACCATACTGCTCTCTGTTATAATAATCCAGCATACCAATTGCCGTATCCGGATCGTTAAGGTTCATTGGAGGGTTGGCATTCGCTCTGATAGGAATAACCATCCAGCAAGAGAACCCGATCATCATGAAAACTACAGATAATGCAGCCGTCTGATAGATGTTTCTTTTTGCTTTTCTTGCATACTTGATTAAGAAATAGCAAATCGCTACCATTAAAATAAATGCAGCAATTGTTCCTGAGTGGAAAGGAAGTCCAAGACCATTCACAAAGAAAATCTCAAGTCTTCCGAACATCGTCATAATTAAAGGGAAAATAATTTTGAAAACGATAATCAAAATTCCCAGTGTAATAAGGTTGGCCCAGATAAAGTTTTTCCAGGTAAACTTATAATTTCTGGCATAATATACCAGACATACTGCAGGAATTGCCAGCATACACATCATGTGTACACCCACAGAAAGTCCTAAAACAAAGAAAATAAGAATAATCCATCTTTCACTGTCTCCCGCTTTATACTCATTCTCCCATTTGGTGATTAACCAGACCAAAAGCGCGATAAACATAGAAGCCATAGAATAAACTTCACCTTCTACTGCCGAGAACCAGAATGTATCTGAGAACGTAAAGCAAAGCGCTCCTACCGCTCCGGCAAATAAAATAGAAATTTCCTGATGTTTTGTAATTTCTTCAAAATCTTTGTTTAAAAGTCTTCTCACAAAATGGGTGATCGTCCAAAACAAAAATAAAATAGTCAGCGCACTGAACAATGCAGACATCGCGTTGATCACGATAGAATAGTTTTCGCCTTTCCCTAATGCAAAAATGGCTGCCACGGCACCCACTATCTGGAATAAAGCCGCTCCGGGAGCGTGCGTTACTTCAAGTTTTACTGCAGAAGAAATGTACTCGCCACAATCCCAGAAACTGAAATTGGGTTCTATGGTGGACAAGTACGTGAAGAAAGCAATAACGAAAATCACCCATCCTGAAACGGTGTTCCATTGCCTAAAAGTCCAATTTTTCATAGTATTAAATCAATTATGCGAAAATAAGGCTTTTATCTTATTTTATGCGGGTTTTAACAAAATTTAAAAATTTTGGCGCACTATTTGCGATTATAGACGTGTCAAAACTGTAAATAAGAAAATAACTTTTTACAAAACTATGCCCTAGAAATCAAACAAAAGTTTAGTAATTATTTATTTTTTTGTATTTTTGCAGTCAGATTTTTATTGAAAATAACAAATAATGAGTAATGTTTACGATAATATTCTTGGCCTGATAGGACACACTCCGATGGTGAAGCTAAATACTGTTACAAAAGATATTCCAGCAACCATTTATGCCAAGTTAGAATCATATAATCCTGGACATTCCACCAAAGACCGAATCGCACTTCATATTATAGAAAACGCAGAAAAAAAAGGCCTTTTAAAGGAAGATTCTGTAGTTGTAGAAACTACTTCCGGTAATACCGGATTTTCTATTGCGATGGTATGTATCATTAAGGGATATAAATGTATTCTTGCAGTAAGTGATAAAACAAAACCTGAAAAGATTGCTTATCTGAAAGCATTGGGAGCCACGGTGTATATATGCCCGGCCAATGTACCGGCAGATGATCCAAGATCATATTATGAAGTAGCTAAAAGAATCGCTCAGGAAACTCCTAATTCTATTTACATCAATCAATATTTTAATGAACTGAATATTGATGCACACTATCAGACAACAGGTCCCGAGATCTGGGAACAGACACAAGGTAAGATCACTCACCTTTTTGCGTGCACCGGAACTGGTGGTACATTGTCTGGTTCTGCCAAATTTTTGAAGGAAAAAAACCCGGATATCAAGATCATTGGTGTAGATGCAGACGGTTCTATCCTTAAAAGCTATCACGAAACAGGAGAAATACACAAAGAAGATGTACATCCTTATCAGATTGAAGGAATGGGTAAAAACCTGATCCCTTCTGCCCTGCTTTTCGACAAAGTAGATGAGTTTGTAAGGGTAAATGATGAAATGTCTGCATACAGAACCCGTGAGATTGCTTTAAAAGAAGCTATCATGGGAGGTTATACTACAGGAGCTGTAACGCAGGGACTAATACAATATGCCCAGTCTCATGAACTTACAGAAAATGACGTAGTTGTTTTAATATATCCTGACCACGGTTCCAGATACATCACTAAAGTATACAGTGATAAATGGATGGCCGAACAGGGATTTGTCAACAACTGTGTTCACAACTATGACGAAGTTTTCAAAACTGAGTTTATCAAATAAAAACGAATAAAATCACGATACAAATAAATAAAGCCTTTTGCGTATTCAGACAAAAAAGGCTTTATTACTTAAAAATTACGATACAATGTTGGATATTTTTGAAAGAATAAAAGAAAATCCAGGACCACTTGGACAATTTGCAGATTATGGTGAAGGCTATTTTATTTTCCCAAGATTAGAGGGACCTATCGGCCCGAGAATGCAATTTCAGGGGAGAGAAGTAATTTTCTGGAGTGCCAATGACTACTTAGGATTGTGTAATCATCCTGAAGTAATAGAAGCGGATGCAAAAGCGGCTGCAGAATATGGAATGTTCTATCCAATGGGAGCGAGAGCAATGTCTGGAGAAACAGACCAGCACCTTCAGTTGGAAAGAGAATTGGCAGACTTCGTAAAAAAAGAGTCAGCATACCTGTTGAATTTTGGTTATCAGGGAATGGTTTCTACCATTGATGCTTTGGTAAGCAGAAATGATGTGATTGTTTATGATATGGATTCTCATGCCTGCATCGTGGATGGAGTAAGACTTCATTCCGGTAAGAGATTTACCTACAAGCATAACGATATGGAAAGCCTTGAGAAAAACCTTCAGAGAGCAACCAAGGTGGCTGAAGAAACAGGAGGAGGTATTCTTGTAATTACAGAAGGGGTTTTCGGGATGAGAGGACAACAGGGAAAAATCAGAGAAATCTGTGATCTTAAGTCAAAATACCAGTTCAGACTATTGGTAGATGATGCTCATGGTTTCGGAACTCTTGGTAAAACAGGTGCTGGTGTAGGTGAAGAACAGGATTGTAACGACCAGATTGATGTTTACTTTTCTACTTTTGCTAAATCTATGGCAGGTTTCGGAGCATTCCTTGCGGGTGATAAAGAAATCATCAGATATCTGAAATTCAACCTGAGATCACAAATCTTTGCAAAATCTCTTACAATGCCAATGGTAATCGGAGGTTTAAAAAGATTGGAGCTTTTGAGATCAAGACCTGAGATCAAAGCTAAACTTTGGGAGAATGTTGAAAAACTACAGAGCGGACTTAAAGAAAGAGGATTCAATATTGGTGACACGAATACTTGTGTAACTCCGGTAATGATGCAGGGAACCCCGGTAGAAGCTACTCTATTGGTTAAAGATTTAAGGGAAAATTACGGTATTTTCACCTCTGTGGTGGTTTATCCGGTCATTCCGAAGGGAATGATTCTCTTAAGACTGATTCCTACCGCTTCTCATACAGATGCAGAGATCAATGAAACCCTTGCAGCGTTTGAAGCAATTCATGATAAATTAGTAGGTGGCTACTACAAAGAGCAGGAACAAAAATTACTGCAGGAACAAGGATTGAGTTTTAAACCGATTTAATCTTAAAAAATAAAGAAAGCCACTGAATCAATCAGTGGCTTTTTTGTTTAATACCTATAAAAGCAAATGAAACTTAGAGGTTACACACTGGGAATTTTATCAGCCGTTTCATATGGTCTGATTCCGATTTTTATACTGCCCGTTAAGCAGGCACATTTTTCAATGGATATCACACTGTTTTACAGATTTTTCTTTTCAGCTTTAATGGTGGGAGGATATCTGCTGTATTCCAGAGAAAATTTTAAAATCAATAAGAAAGAAGCCTTAATTCTTGCCATCCTTGGAGTGTGTTATGCCCTTTCTTCTGAATTTTTGTTTTTAGGATATGATTTCCTAACACCAGGAATTGCCTCCACCGTTTTATTTGTTTATCCGGTCATTGTAGCATTGATCATGTTTTTCTTTTACAAAGAGAAGCTTACCAGATTATCCGGAGTTTCTTTACTTCTGGCATTCGCGGGAGTTATTGTTTTATGTTTAAAAGGAAATGGGCTGGAAATCAATTTTGCAGGATTGGGAATCGTCATGCTTAGTTCACTGTTCTATGCCTTATATATGGTTATCGTCAACAAATCGAATATCAGGGTATCCGGATTCAAGCTTACGTTTTACTCAATGCTTTTCACCTCAATGTTCTTTATGTCCAAAGCTGTAACAGCTCATGCGTCGTTTGCTATACCTTCAACAGAGATTTTCATTAATTTTCTTGTTTTTGCATTTCTTACTACGGTGATCTCCAGTCTTTGTCTGGTATATGCTATTAAATATATCGGTTCTACTCCTGTTGCTATTTTAGGAGCTTTGGAACCTGTAGTTGCTGTACTGATCAGTGTCCTGATGTTTCATGAAAAATTTACTCCCAATTTACTTATCGGGATTACTTTAATTCTTTTGGGAGTTACCCTGAATGTGATTGGAGACCAAAAGAAAACAGGTCACATTTAGGATAATTTATTTGACTGATATAAAAATATAATGCAAAGCCGGACTTCTTGATGAGTCTGGCTTTTCTATTGATTGAGCTTTCTCAAGACTTACCATTTTTCAAAGCAAACTCATGCAGAACCTCCAAAACTAATTGTGAAATAATCTGATATTTCCGCTCAAAAAGTCATCCGTAAGAAAAATATTAAAAAAAATAAATCCTTTACTTTATGGCATAACAAAATTTATCTGACTATATTGCATCTGTCTATTAATAGGTGTTTCCCCACTGAAAAGACCCATGTATATACTTTTAAAAGCCCATGAAAGAATTGCAAAAACTTACCAAAGATCAACTATACAAACAGCTCAAAGAAAAATCAGAAAATCTATACAGCATTGCTCATGAAGCTCTGGAAAACAATTTTTTCAATGAAAGCTATTTAGATGAGGAAAGTCTTGCTGAATTTCTCGAAATGCTGGATGATGAAACAGCGGAAAAGATAAAAGAAGCCTCTCTGCATATTAATCATGAAGATGATGCTCCTGAGATTGTGCTTATACAAAATGAAAATGATAATTCCCTTGAACTGATTACCGAAGAAGGTGAAGGCTATAAAATTATTCTTATAGAAGGCGATCTTTATGTATCCAAGAAACTGTTTGTTGAAGATTATATTGTTCTTATAGTTACCGGTAATATACAGGCAGAAAATATCATCATCAATGGGTCACTGTATTGCTCTGGAAATGTTACCTCAAAAGTATTGTTTGGTGCTTCAGGGAATGATAATGAAACCTACATCGGAGGAAGTATTATGACTTCCCTTATTGCAGAAAACGGACATTACACTGTTGCTGAAGGAAATATTTATTCAAGATACTTAATCAGTTTTCACAACGAGATCACAGGCAAGACCGGCAAATTTATTGAAAATATCAGCCTGGAAAAGCCCAGTGAAATCGAATTATTAAATCCGGTAATTCTTGATGAAGATGGATATTTTGATGAAAATGCTTTCCTAAGTTTTATTGAGAATAATACAACCGATGCTTTGTTTAACAGACCTGTGAATTTATTCTAAACTACTTTTTTATTTTTATAGAGTGGAAATGAAAGAATTGTGACAGAATCAGATTTTAATAAGACGCAATATTTCTAAGACTTTTTCTCAATGTTTATAATCAGGAGAAAAAATTTTTTTCTAAAAAAACTTTAGAATAACTTTGCAAAAAATTTCTGTTGAAAGACCTGCTTCTTATTACTCCGCCTTTTACCCAACTTAACACTCCTTATCCTGCAACAGCTTATATTAAAGGATTTTTAAATACCAAAGATATTTCCAGTTATCAGGCAGATTTGGGGATCGATGTTATTTTGGAATTATTTTCAAAGGATGGAATCCGCAAGGTTTTCAATACAGAAATTGATCTTCAGAACACCTCTGAAAACTCACAGAGAATTTATGCCTTAAGAGAAGAGTATTTAAAAACAATAGATCAGGTAATTCCTTTTTTACAGGGAAAAACACCTACACTGGCCAGACAGATCTGCAGCATGAACTTCCTTCCCGAAGCTTCCCGTTTCAACCAGCTGGATGATATGGAATTTGCTTTTGGAAACATGGGTCTTCAGGATAAAGCCAAACATCTGGCAACGCTTTATTTAGAAGATATTTCCGATTATATTGTAGAAAATATCGATGCTGATTTTGGTTTCAGCAGATATGCGGAACGTCTCGGAAAAAGTGCCAATTCTTTTGACGAACTCTATTCAAAACTATCTGGTGAGCCTACATTTATTGATGAATTTACATTAAAAATTCTTCGTGAAAAAATAGAAACTGTTCAGCCAAAAATGGTTTGCTTTTCAATACCGTTTCCCGGCAACCTGTATTCCGGTTTCAAATGTGCCCAATGGATCAAAAAGCATTATCCTCACATTAAAATCGCTATGGGAGGAGGATTTCCCAATACCGAATTAAGAGAAGTCAAAGATCAGAGAGTATTCGAATTTTTTGACTTTATTACTTTAGATGATGGTGAGCTTCCGTTGGAACTTCTTCACCAAAATTTAGAAATTGCCACTGAGGAAGGTGAGTTTAAAAGAACTTTTCTTCTCGAAAATAAAGAAGTCGTCTATAAGAACAATTCTAAAAGACATGACTTCAAACAGTCTGAAACAGGAACTCCCGATTATACAGATTTAAAACTGGATCAATATATTTCCGTTATTGAAATCGCCAATCCGATGCACAGTTTATGGAGCGACGGCCGATGGAACAAACTGACGATGGCGCACGGATGCTACTGGGGAAAATGTACATTCTGTGATATTTCTTTAGATTATATTAAAATCTACGAACCTATTTCTGCTAAAATTCTGGTAGACCGGATTGAAGAATTAATCCGGACAACCGGTGAAACCGGATTTCATTTTGTAGATGAAGCTGCGCCGCCTGCTCTTATGAGAGAGGTTGCTCTAGAAATTCTCAGAAGAAATCTTGTGGTAACGTGGTGGACCAATATCCGTTTTGAAAAAAGTTTTACCCGCGATTTATGTTATCTCCTGAAGCTTTCGGGATGCGTGGCTGTTTCCGGAGGACTTGAAGTAGCGAGTGACAGACTGCTGAAATTAATTGATAAAGGAGTTTCTGTAGAACAGGTTGCCAATGTAACCAGAAATTTTACAGAAGCAGGAATTATGGTTCATGCTTATCTGATGTATGGCTACCCTACACAAACGGTTCAGGAAACTGTCGATTCCTTAGAAATGGTAAGGCAAATGTTTGAGATGGGAATTCTTCAAAGTGGTTTCTGGCATCAGTTTGCGATGACTGCACATTCACCAGTAGGAATAAGTCCTGAAGATTTTGGAGTAATTCCGGTAAAGCAGGAAATTCTGTTTGCCAATAATGATATTGACTTTAAGGATAAAACAGGAATTGATCATAACAAGTTCAGCTTCGGGTTAAAAAAATCTTTGTTCAATTATATGCATGGAGTCAACTTCGAACTGCCGCTTCAGGAATGGTTTGATTTTAAAATTCCAAGAACAACCATTCATCCGGATTATATTCACGATTGTCTTTTGGAAGATGGGCAGTTTCAATTGAAGACCAATGCCAAAGTCATCTTTTTAACCAAAAACGTAATCGCTGAGAATCGCGTAAAAAATAAAAAGAAATATTCTGGTACGTATACGTTGCTTACATTCCACCTAAAAACCAATATTGTAAAGGTTGAACTGGAACAGGAAAAGGCAGAATGGCTGATGAATATATTGGAAGAAAATGCTATTGAAAATTCTAAAAAGCCTACGATTCAGCAACTTAAAAATCAATTTGAGGAAAATTTCGATGATTTTGAGCTGTTTTGGTTCTCAAAACCGATGCAGCAATTGAAGGAAAATGGAGTTATTTTAAGCTTATAAAAATTTTCATTTTTTTCTCAGGGATTTTTAAAATTGGTGAATTTTTTGTAAATTTTTCTTTTTCTGAATGAATAAGACTTGTTTTGATTAAAATATAATCTCTCACAGATTTCACGGATTACACAAATTCAAATTTTTATTTAAGAGAATAAAATCTTCTATTTTTTATACTAAGGAATCAAAACCAAATTTCTAACTACAATATATAGACCGGCAAAATATTCTGCTCCTCCGGAGGGGTGTCAAAAATTCAAAGAATTTTTGACGGGGTGGTTTTAAAGTTTTGGCTAAAGCCGGATGAATTTGATCCATAATAAAAAACGGACTAAAGCCCGTTCCTATTGATAAAATCTGTATTACATTAATTAGGGCTCTCTTTTGAAACAGTACCTACGTTTACTTTTTCCTGTATTTTAATAAAATTGGGATCCATAATCGCCATGCGCTCAGCCAGTGCTTTGTAGGTCGGGAATTTCAGGATTGAAGCTCTTCCGGACATTTCTCTGTAGATCGTAAAAGACTTTCCTCCCGCTGTTTTCAGCTGTTTTGTTGTGGTGATGTACCTTCCGATAAGTTTACTTTTAGCATCATAAATTTCAATATCAATAGGTGTCTTGTCCATAATGGTATCTTCCGAACCAAAACTTACCGGCAGATTGGTAAAATACCCCACCGGAACGCCATTACTAAGGATCTCTCCCACTTTATTGACCTCAATATTCATCTTGTCTATTTTCTTTCGGATGGCATAAGCATCTTTTGTTTTTGTATCCAGTTTTCTCTTGGGTACATTGGAGAAAAGTTCATCAAGATTTTTGACATTGATCCCTTTGTTATCAATTATTTTAAGGTCCTTAACTGATGTAAAGACTGCAGATTTTTCTTCTCCGGAAAATGCAGAAGGTGATGAATAATCAATTTCGATGGTTTTATCCCTGTTATATACTCTGTTGACACTGATATAGCTGTCGCGAACAGAATCAACGATGCTTTTGTCAATGAATTTTATAGTATACATCGGGGTCTCCTTCAGATCCATAAACGTATATTCGCTGGATTTACTGGATATTTTAGCTACCGGAACCCCGTCAAGATTAATAATTCCTCTTTTGGTTTTGATATTCTGAGCATGGAGGAAAACGCCCAGAACTGTAAATAATATGATTATGCCTCTCTTCATACAATCAGACTTTTACAAATAAAAAAAGTGTAACACAAAGTTACACTTTCTTGAAAATATATTTAGCTTTTCATTTAATTATTCACAAAGGATAATTCCTTTATTATGATTAAATTCTACAACACCGCTTTTGATAGCATAAGCAAAAACAGAGTCTTTTCCGGTTTCTTTAGTGAAGTTTTTAGCATAAGCCTCATCAATAGAATTAGCAAAAAGCTTTACATCACCTCCGATTAAAGAAGAAACAATTCCTGCGTGGTTTTTCATGATGTGAAATTCACCATTTTTTCCAGGCAATAATACTGAGTCTACTTCTCCTTCAAAAACTACGTACTCTGGTGTTAAAATTTTTATATTCATTTTTTATGAATTATAGATTATAGATTTTAAATTTTAAATGATTTTTTTTCAATCTAAAATCTAAAATTTAACATTTAAAATTTTCTTAAGCGTTTTCAGCTAACATTTTTTGTCCTGCTTCGATAGCTTCTTCGATGGTTCCTTTCAGGTTGAAAGCCGCTTCTGGTAAGTGATCTAATTCACCATCCATAATCATGTTAAATCCTTTGATAGTATCTTTGATGTCTACCAATGATCCTGGAATACCTGTAAACTGCTCCGCTACGTGGAAAGGCTGAGATAGGAATCTCTGAACTTTTCTTGCACGGTATACAACAGCTTTATCTTCTTCAGAAAGTTCTTCCATACCAAGGATCGCAATGATATCCTGAAGTGCTTTATATCTTTGAAGGATTTCTTTTACTCTTTGAGCACAGTTGTAGTGATCATTACCTAGAATTTCAGGATTTAGGATTCTGGAAGTAGAAGAAAGTGGATCTACCGCTGGATAGATACCTAATGAAGCAATCTTTCTGTCAAGTACCGTAGTTGCATCCAAGTGAGCAAACGTAGTTGCAGGAGCCGGGTCAGTTAAGTCATCCGCAGGTACGTATACCGCCTGTACTGAAGTAATTGAACCATTTTTAGTTGAAGTAATTCTTTCCTGCATCGCACCCATTTCAGAAGCAAGGGTTGGTTGGTAACCTACCGCTGATGGCATACGACCAAGAAGTGCAGATACCTCAGAACCAGCCTGTGTAAAACGGAAGATGTTGTCTACGAAGAAAAGTACGTCTCTACCTTGTCCGCTTTCTCCACCATCTCTGTAGTACTCAGCTAATGTAAGACCAGAAAGTGCTACTCTGGCTCTTGCACCTGGCGGCTCGTTCATCTGTCCGAAAACGAATGCTGCTTTTGAATCTTTCATAGCTTCTAAGTCTACTTTAGAAAGATCCCAACCTCCGTTTTCCATAGAGTGCATGAAATCATCACCATACTTGATAATACCTGATTCCAACATCTCTCTCAAAAGGTCATTTCCTTCCCTCGTTCTTTCACCTACTCCGGCGAATACAGAAAGACCTCCGTGCCCTTTTGCAATATTGTTAATCAACTCCTGAATCAATACTGTTTTACCTACACCGGCACCACCGAACAATCCAATTTTACCCCCTTTTGCGTAAGGCTCAACCAGGTCGATTACTTTAATACCTGTAAATAAAACTTCTGCTGAAGTTGATAATTGATCAAATTTTGGAGCTGGTCTGTGAATTGGAAGACCACCATCCTTAGAAATATCTTGAAGTCCATCGATAGCATCACCAACAACGTTGAATAGTCTTCCGTTTACCGCCTCTCCGATAGGCATCATAATAGGATTTCCGTATCCAATTACGTCCTGCCCTCTTTTAAGACCGTCAGTAGCGTCCATTGCGATACATCTTACTGTATCTTCGCCAATATGTTGTTCTACCTCTAAAACTACTTTTTCACCGTTTTCTTTTGTAATTTCTAACGCGTCATAGATTGCTGGAACAGCTTCCACATCTGTGAAGACAACGTCGATTACCGGACCAATAATTTGAGAAATTTTACCTTTAATTTGGTTTGCCATTGCTAAATTTTTTCTTGGTGCAAATATAGTGATTCTTCATAAACCCGCAATTGGTAAAAAAAAGATTTTTATCATGCTTTTCAAGAGACGAATGAGTTTATTGTTTAATGGGTAAAATTCAATATTTATCATTATATTTAACAGCAAATCTGCAATTCATTAATTTGTCACTATTATCATACAATATAATGTAAATTATTTTCAGAATTTTTCATTTTCAAATTTTCCCTTTCCCACCATTACATTAAAAATAAAGGTTTTATATTTGCAATCAAAATTTTTCCGTTTTGAAAGTTTTCAAGAATTTTACAGATTATTCCTCACAGAAGCCTTTAGCATTGTCTTTAGGAATGTTTGACGGGGTACATCTCGGGCACAAGAGTATTATCGATGAACTTGCTAAAATAGGGACAGAAAACAATCTGGAAACTGCAATCCTTACTTTCTGGCCGCATCCAAGATTTGTTTTTAATCCTAATGAAGATTTAAAACTTCTGAATACATTAGAGGAAAAGAAACAGCTGGTTGAGAGATATGGCATTGATAATCTGTTCCTAAAAGAATTTGATGAAGAATTCAGAAATCTGACCGGAGAAGAATTTGTACGTCAGATTTTAGTTGATAAACTGAATGTAAAGTACCTTATTATTGGATACGACCATTCTTTCGGAAAAAATAAAAGCGGAAATTTTGAGCTTCTTCAGAAATTATCAAAAGAACTCTATTTTGAAGTAGAGCAAATGGAAGCGATCAATATTCATGAAAATAATATCAGTTCCACGAAAGTACGTAATGCACTTTTAGCAGGAAATATTAAAGAGGCCAACGAAATGTTGGGATACTCCTACTCTGTTTCCGGAACTGTAGTTCATGGGAAAAAGATTGGGAGAACCATTGGATATCCGACAGCCAATATTGATACTGAATCGATTAAGCTATTGCCTAAAAAAGGAGCTTATATTGTTGAAGTATTTGTAAAGGACAATCAATATAAAGGTATGCTGAGCATTGGAACCAATCCTACGGTAAATGGAGAAAAACTAACTGTGGAGGTTTATATCCTTGATTTTGATGATGATATTTATGATGAAAAGATTACGATAAGTTTCAGGGATTTTCTTCATGATGAAATCAAATTTGAAAGTCTTGACAAGTTAATTGAAAGACTGGATGAGGATAAAAAAATAACAGAAAAATTCAATTTTTAAAATACAGGCTATTCAGAAATGAATAGCCTTTTTTGATTATTTTAATATTTTTAAATAGACTTTTTGTGGTTCACCGTTTAATTTCACATTGGGGAATTCTTTATCGTGGTCTATGTAGATATCTCTTTTTTCACCTGCTTTACCATTGCCGTCAGAGTCCCATTCTATTGAGACGTAATATTTCATATCTCCGGCTGCTTTGGGATTAATACGGCTGGCAGCATCTTTAGGTACGGGAAGATCAATAGTAAAAGGAACGGATGTTTGCTCATACTCCTTTTCTGTAATTAATGTAGCTGGAGCATCAGCTAAAAGGGGATCATGGGCATATAAACTTACCTTTAACTTTGGATTTTTGATATTAAAATTATCGGTCCCTGTAAATTCTAATTTTAAATTCTCCTGATCATCAGACGGATTTGACTTTTCAGATTTCGCCTCAGTATTCTCAGAAAGAGCTTTCTTATCACTGTTATTACAGCTGAATACTATAGCAGACAATGTTCCTGCAGCCATTAATAATGTAAGATGTTTTCTCATTTGTTATTTATTTTATTAATGTTAAGTATATTATTTCACCGGTAATAGATAACAAATTCCGTACCTCAATTTATTTTATTTACTATAAAGAATTTACTTCATTCTGAGCTTTTTTAGTCAGGGATTTAAAAACCAGATCATAGGATTGATCAATAAGCTTAAAGATCAGATCTCTTTTCAATCCATCTACAGTTACAGAATTCCAGTGGGTTTTATTCATGTGATAGGCACCTGTAATCTGAGGATATTGCTCTCTAAGCTCTGCGCTCCATTCAGGATCTGTTTTTACATTAATAGCCAACGGTTGTCTCTCAAGTCCCATCAGCAAAAACATTTTGGTGTCTACTTTCATCACAAGAGTTTCATTATCAAACGGAAAACTTTCCGTAACTCCTTTTTTGGCAAGACAGTAATCTAAAATTTCGTTGGCATCCATATCAAATATAAATAATGAGTGATCAGTAATGGGTAATGGGTAATGGGTAATGGGTAATGATTAAATCATATCTGAGATAATTCTTTAATCTTTGATTCAAATTTACTAAATTTAAGAAAGAAATAATCTCACAAAACCACAATTATTATGAAAGCTCTGGTAATAGGTGCTACAGGTGCCACAGGAAAAGATCTTGTCAATCAGTTATTGAATGATAAAGAGTTTGATGAAGTGGATATCTTTGTCAGAAAGCCAGTTGATATTCAAAATGATAAGCTAAAAGTTCATGTGGTGAATTTTGAAAAACCGGAGGAATGGAAAGAGATGGTGAAGGGAGATGTGGCGTTTTCGTGTCTGGGAACCACTTTAAAGGATGCCGGAAGCAAAGAAGCCCAGAAGAAAGTGGATTTTGGCTACCAATATGAATTTGCGAAAGCTGCGAAAGATAATGAAGTGGAAGATTATATTCTGGTCTCTGCTTACGGTGCGAATCCACAGTCTAAGATTTTCTATTCCAAAATGAAGGGTGAGCTGGAAGAAGCTGTAAAACAGTTACATTTTAATAAGATCACCATTTTTAAACCGGGAATGCTTGAACGAAAAGACTCTGAAAGAACCGGAGAAGTTTTGGGAAGCCGCATTATCAAATTTGCTAATAAACTTGGGTTATTAGAAAGTCAAAAACCTCTGCCGACAGATATTCTGGCAAAGGCCATGATCAATTCTTCGAAAATAAAAAGTAATGGTTATTCGAGTATCAAGCTGGGGAACATTTTCTGTTTTGCAGAGAAAAGTAATGACTAGAATTTGAGAACTTGAATGATAAAAAAGCTTCGACTCCGCTCAGCGTGACATTTCTAATACTTTCTGTATTTTCTAAGCTGTCACACTGGGCGGAGTCGAAGTGTTGTTTTTATAACTTTATCTTATTTCAGATACTTTGTAATAGCCTCGTCAGTAGGCTTTGTAGTACTTACAAAAGAATCAATCAGTTTTCCGTTTTCGTCCACCAGGAATTTGGTGAAGTTCCAAAGAATGCTTGTATTTTTTACTCCGTTCAATTCCTTTTCACTAAGGTATTTAAAGATGGGTGCAGTATCATCTCCTTTTACAGAAACTTTAGCGGCCATTGGGAATGTTACTCCATAATTTTTCTGGCAGAAAGCCCCAATTTCGGTGTTGGTTCCAGGTTCCTGTCCACCAAAATTATTAGCGGGAAATCCTATCACAACCAATTTATCTTTATATTGTTCGTACACCTTTTCAAGATCTGCATACTGTGGGGTAAATCCACACTCTGAAGCCGTATTGACAATCAGGATTTTCTTTCCTTTGAAATCTGCGAAATTGATTTCTTTGCCATCAAGACCTTCTACTTTGAAGTCATATATTGTTTTTCCCATAAGTTCTGTGGTTTTAGCTTTAGAAATTTCACTTTTTTGGTTGTTGCAGCTTTGCAGGAATGCCATGAAAGAAAACAGCAGTAAAAAAATCTTTTTCATTTCTTATAATTTTGCGCAGAGAACTGCAGTTGAGTTAAAACTTAAAAATATTAGCGGGGAATACTTTATTGATGTCTACTCTGTTTAATAACATCACATAATCTCCGTCTTTTTTAGCACTTGAAGATTCAATTCTGAAAGGCATGATTATGTTTCCAACTTTTTTAAAATCAGAATAGATCAGCGTTTCATCTTTTTTCACTTCTTTGATCAACATATAAGTTTTTGTATCAAAATAATACATATTCTTATTTACATTTTTGGTAAGTTCTACCTTATGGCAGTAGATCTCTCCTACTTTTTCTTTTCCGAGATATCTGGCATCAAACCCTTTGTTTTCCCAATCAATGAAATCATTATCAAAGCTTTCCGGTACATATTCAGGATATTCCTGAAGCTTGTTGGCTGCATAATTCATGGCATACCCTTTTGTACCATCAAAACCTTCAATTGCGGTTTCTTTTCCACCTGTAGTAATCAATGTCTTAGTAAGATTTGGACGTTGCTGAAAAATTCTGATCGGATATTCATCTTTAATTCCTAATATTACTTTTCCCTGAAGCAATACTGAGTTTAACAATTTCCAATTGGTTAGCCCTCCGGATAATTCAATGTTCTTGTCAATAATTTCCTTTGCGGTCTGTCCGAATATCACATGCGAAAATATCAGTCCAAATACTAATAGTAACTTCTTCATTAATTTTATTTATAAATTCAAATATAGGGGGATTTATGTAAAATTGCAAAAAGGCAAAATGATAAAGGTCAATTTGCTAATTTCAGATCAGTTTCCGGGCTTTTTCAAGATCTTCCGGAGTATCAATACCAACTCCTACGAAATTGGTTTCTATCATTTTGATTTTCATTCCATATTCAAGATAGCGGATGCATTCAATCTTTTCGGATATTTCCAAAGGTTTCATAGCCAGCTTTGAAAACTGTAATAAAGCTTCTTTCCTGAACGCATATACTCCAATATGTTTAAAATAGCTTACATCATAGGAAACTTCTCTGTGGAAAGGAATTACGGAACGGCTAAAATATAAAGCGAAATCATTATTATCAGTAATCACTTTTACATTATTCGGGTTTTCAATTTCTTCTTTTTCATGCAGTTGAATTTTTAAAGAAGCTAAAGATATTTCCTGTTGATTATCATTTTTGAAAACTTCAATCAGCTGCTGTAAAGGTTCGAGCTTAAGGAAAGGTTCATCTCCCTGAACATTGATCACGATGTCACAGTCTATAGTCTGTACTGCTTCAGCAATACGGTCGCTTCCCGTCTCGTGCTGCCCTGTCATCACGGCTTTTCCGTTGTTTTTTACAATTTCATCAAAAATAATTTCTGAGTCTGTGGCGACAAACACTTCATCAAACAGTCCGGTTTCCACTACATTCTGATAGGTAGTGGTAATAACTGTTTTTTCTCCTAAAATCTGCATTAATTTCCCCGGAAAACGGCTTGCTTCGTAACGGGCAGGGATAACAGCGATTATTTTCATTCAATACAATATTAAGTAATTCTTTTAAAATCAGCAGGTTTCATTCCGGTAATTATAAAAATCCGAAAATCCTTTTATCCTGAGATCAAATGTAGTGAAAAGTATCTTATTTACTCAAAAAAACAGAGATTTCAGCAGTTTAAAAAGAGAGTTTTACACCTACCATATTGTATTCCCATTGGCGGGATGCTATAAAGTTGAGATTATACTTTGTCTTTCCGATTGTTCCTTCTGATGATGTGTATCTGCTTTTTGAGATGGTTTTTCCTATAAAATATCCCATTAATAAAGCCAGAGGGTAGTCTGAAGCCCAGTGAACCTTACTCTGCATCATTTGAAAGCATAACGCTCCGGCTAAGGTATATCCTACCGGTTTTATCCATTTTGCATCCGGATAATTGTCTGCAATTACTGTAATCCCAGCCATGAAGGTGGTTAAATGCCCTGATGGCATTGCATCGTAATTCGAAGTATTTTTGCTGAATGCCGAAAAGCTTGGAAACGGGTTCCACGCCCCTCCTTTATGGCCATATTCTTCAGCAATAAAAGGGCTTTCTCTTCCGGTAATTCTTTTAAGGGTTTGGGTAAAAACTCCTGAAAGAATTAAGCTTTCCATTAAACCACTGGCGGTAGCCTGGGCTCTGTAATCATCTTTTATCAGTCCATAGGTTCCGAAACCAATACCTAACAATACTAGTGTAGAACCATTTCCGATCAGGTACAGGGTAGATCCAATGTCTTTAGGAATTTTAAAAACACCTCCCAGTTTGTGATAATTGTTATCCTTATCCATTCCCCATCTTTCTGCCAGTTCTCTTGAATTGTCAATCAGTTTCTGGTCAAATGGTATGAGAATCAACGTCGATGCAACAGCTCCTCCCAGATAGTAAGCGTGGTCTTTTGCTACAAAATCTTTATTGGTATTGATAAAGTTTCTGGGTAATTTGGTTACAAAGTCCAGAAGTTTAGGTTTCGGATACGTTCGGACAGATCCGTCTTTTAAAGTGTAAGTTTGCACTTTTGGAAGCTCAACTTCCTTAGCAAATTCCTGTACCTTCAAAGTATCAACCTCTTGTGAGCATACCAGTATTGAAACTGGCAAGAATAGAAATCTCAGTTTTTTCATCGTGTAATTTTCGACTTATTATATTCAGGTGTGTAAAAACCCCAAAGGTAATTCCTAACTGGGTGTAGAAAAAGTGATTATTCAACTTTTAATATTTATTTAATTTTTTGATCAATAAACGCAGCTTCAATTCAAATATTTGATCATAAAAATAATTCCATACATCCAGGAGATATAGAGAAAAGAATAAATAAGTCCGAATCCAAGACTTTTTAATATATTTCCTTTACATTTCCCTGAATTTTTAAAAACCAATCTGAAGGCTCTGAAAAATATCCAGTATAAAATTGCACCCAGCAAGAATACGGACGACCAAAAGAAAAGTCCGAAAAAATAAGAAAGAAAGATGAGTAGAATGGAAATTACAATCCAAGCAAGAATGGAAAGAATAGTACCTCCTATTCCATCACCTACATCTGGCGGATCAAATTCGAAACCATTAAATTTTGGCGTTTTATCAGCATATCTTTGTATTCTTTCCTTGTTTAAAATATTTCCGATATTATCTTTTAGTTTCAAGCCAGAATACAATCCTACTGTAATAAACAGGAAAAATGCTCCAGCTAAAACAGAGGTTGACAAGATTGAATTCTGAAATAGTGAACGATGATCTGCTTTTCCTGAAAACCAAACACTTAAGATTACTACTGTAATAATCACCAGCGTTGAAAAAAACACATATTTTGTTTCAAGAAAGGATTTCTTCGGAAGTTTCATGGTTTTATAGAATGTGTAAAAAACGTTTCGACTCCGCTCAGCGTGACATTGCTAATACTCATTTTTAGGTTTTAACGATGTCATGCCGGGCAGAGTCGAAGCTTATATTTTATTAGAAAATTACTTTAATTTGTTCAAAGCACTTTCCAGTTTTGGAAGCATTACTTTGATCTCATCTACAGCCAATCCTCCTACAGAAGCACGGAACCAAGGTTCTGTTTTTTCTTCTCCGAAGGCTGAGAACGGTACTAATGCCACTCCTGCTTCATTAATTAAGTAGAAAACCAGATCTGAAGAGTTTTCAATGACTGCTCCGTCTGGTTTTGTTTTTCCGATATAGTCTAATTTAATAGTAAGATAAAGCGCTCCCATTGGTTCAATGCTGTCAACAGCAAGCCCTTTTCCTTTTAAATCCTGAACTCCGTTGTGAAGAACTTTTAAGCTGTTTTCAAGTTTAGCTTTAAAATCATCAACAAAAGTATCTACGTTCTCTGAATTTTCATAGAATTTAGCGGTTGCTTCCTGCTCTGGTTTTGGTGCCCATGCTCCAACGTGTGTAAGAAGCGCTTTCATTTTATCAAGAATATGAGCAGGTCCGAATCCCCATCCTACACGTACTCCGGTTGCTGCAAGGCATTTTGAAATACCGTCGATGTAGATTGTATAATCTTTCATTTCAGGGAAAAGAGAAACCGGATCTACATGTTCAGCACCGAAAGTAAGGCAAGAATAAATCTGGTCATACATTAAGTATAACGGTTTTTCGTCTGCTCCTCTTTTTTTGTTTTCGGCGATCACCAATTCACAGATTTCTGAAAGCTGCTCTCTTGTAAACATGGTTCCTGTAGGGTTCAATGGAGAACATAAAGCTAATAACACAGCTCCATCCAAATGAGGTCTTAAGTCATCAGCAGTCGGAAGGAAATTGGTTTCCGGTTTTGTTTTCACTTCTACAGCATTGGCTGAAGTAAGGTAAGCATAGTGATTGTTGTTCCATGATGGTGTAGGATACACTACCTTATCTCCTTCGTCTACAATGGTTTTGTATACGGCATAGATCAAAGGTCTTGATCCTGCGGTAATCAGAATATTCTCTGGAGAGTAATCAAGATTCCATCTTTTTTTAAGGTCTTTGGAAACTTCTTTTCTTAAAGATAAAAGTCCGTTCGCAGGCGGATAGTTCGTCAGATTATTCTGATATGCTTTCTGAATCTCTTCCTTCAGTAATGCCGGAATAGGATAGATATTAGAATTCAGATCACCAATAGTAAGATTGGCAATTTCCGCTCCTTTTGCTTTTAGATCATTTACTTCGTTACCAATTTTTACAATTTCAGAACCGATCAGGTTCGCTGCTAATTTTGAAACTTTCACTTTTTCTTATTTTAAATTTATATTATCTTTCTCCATGAATCTTCTTGTTTTCATGATCACCTGCTCTTTTCAGAGCATTAATCCAGCTTTAAATCTGTTTTAACGGCTCCGATTTTTGCTTCCAATGATTTTAATTTATCTCTGAAATCTGCTTCTGAAGTAATGGAATCCTTCACTGAAACATAGAACTTGATTTTTGGCTCTGTTCCTGAAGGTCTTACGCATACTTTTGTTCCGTCTTGTGTGTAATAGATCAAAACGTTAGACTTAGGAATATCATTCATTACTTTTTTCTCATTCGTAGAAATGGTAAGGTTTGTCTGTTCTTTAAAGTCTTTCACTTCTTCTACTAATGAACCAGCCAGTTCCTTTGGAGGATTTTCACGGAAATCTTTCATCATATTCTGAATTTCTTCAGCACCTTCTTTTCCTTTTCTTACGATATTGATCAATCCTTCATAATACATTCCAAGATCCTCATAGATCTCAATCATGTACTGATACATTGTTTTTCCGTTGGCTTTGCACCATGCAGCAATTTCGCAGGCTAAAAGAATACTTCCGCAAGAGTCTTTATCACGAACAAAATCTCCGGTCATGAATCCGAAACTTTCCTCACCACCACATACAAATTTCTGTGTTCCTTCTGCTTCACGGATCATTTTTCCGATCCATTTGAATCCGGTAAGACCTACTTTACATTCTACTCCGAATTTCTGGGCAATATCAAAGAAGATATCCGAAGTTACAATCGTAGAACCGATGAACTCTTTTCCGGTAATTCTTCCCTGTTTTCTCCATTCATTCAGGATATAGTAAGTAAGAATGGTATTGGTCTGGTTTCCGTTCAACAGCTGCATTTCACCATCAAGGTTTCTTACCGCAATTCCCAATCTGTCCCCATCCGGGTCTGTACCAATCACGATATCTGCATTCGTAATTCTTGCAAGATCCATTGCCATTTCCAATGCTGCCGGCTCTTCAGGATTTGGAGAATCTACTGTAGGGAAATTTCCGCTTGGTATCATTTGTTCTCTCACAAGATCCACCTTTTTGAATCCTGCTTTTTCAAGGGCTTTAGGAACAGTTGTATAGGTTGTTCCATGGATAGAGGTGAAAACAATATTTAAATTTTCTTTTCCAACATTCTGATAGGTAGAGTTTTCAATACATGCATCAATATATACGTCATCCTGCTCCTCTCCGATCCACTCGATAAGATCATCATTTCCGTTGAATTTAATTTCTTCAAACTTTACAGAATATACTTCATTGATAATGGCTTCATCATTAGGCGGAACAATCTGTGCTCCATCATTCCAGTATACTTTGTAACCGTTGTATTCCGGCGGGTTGTGAGAAGCTGTCAATACAATTCCTCCATTACATTTTTTATCACGAACAGTGAAAGACAATTCCGGAGTCGGTCTGTGATCTTTGAAAAGCAGTACTTTAATTCCGTTAGCCGTCAAAACGTCTGCTACCAGTTTCCCGAATTCTTTTGAGTTATTACGAACATCATAAGCGATGGCCACTTTAATTTCTTCTCCTTTGAACTGCTGTAACATATAGTTGGCCAATCCCTGAGTAGCCTGTCCCAATGTATATTTATTCAAGCGGTTGGTTCCTACTCCCATTATCCCACGCATTCCTCCTGTACCGAATTCCAGTTCTCTGTAGAAAGAATCTTCCAGATCAGGGGAATTGCTGTCGATCAAAGCCTGTACAGCATCTCTCGTTTCTTTATCGAAGGTATCACTTAACCAAAGTTTCGCTTTTTCTAGTGTATTCATATTTATGTCTAAGTTTTTTAAGCTGGAAGTGGGAAGCGGGAGGCTGGAAGTTATATTCTGCCCGGCTTCAAAATTCCGGCTTTGTTTTATTTTTTCTATTTTTTATTTTTCAAATTTGGAAGAAAATTTTCAATCTTGAAAACAATAAGTATGAAAAACCAACATTACTCCCAGCTTCCAGCTTCTCTCTTCCAGCCAAATCTATTCTTTTATCTGATTCCTAAAAGCTATAATCTGGTTCATAAGATTATAGCTTTCAGAATATAGTTTATTAAATTCTTCTTCTATGATATATTCTCTATTTTTAGCTTTATATAAACAGGTTACTGTTTCTGCCAAAGATCGGATTGAATATCCCAAAAATTTTTTAAATTCTAATTTTGACTGCAAAATACATCCCTCAGAAATATTCAGTGCAATCGAATCGCAAGCTCGTCTTATTTGTGAAGTTAAATTAAACATTTCATCTTTTGGAAACTTTTGAGACAATTTAAAAATAGACTCTCCAAAATCCATAGATTTTTGCCAAATTACTAACTTTTCAAATTTAAAACTCATATTTTTTTTAAGCTGGAAGTTGGAAGCGGGAGGCGGGAAGTTATATCCTACCCGGCTTCAAAATTCCGGCTTTGTTTTATTTTTTCTATTTTTTATTTTTCAAATTTGGAAGAAAATTTTCAATCTTGAAAACAAGAAGTATGAAAAACCAACATTACTCCTAGCTTCCAGCTTCCCACTTCCAGCCCAAATTACTCTAATTTCTTATTCTCAACCTTCGTCGTCTTATCAATCTTAAAAGCCCTGATCGGGTCGTTGTAATAGATAAATTTTGCAGTATTCTGAATATGTCCTTCTAACGAATCTTTTACATTGACTTCTGCATAATTTCCGTTTTTAGAATCAATATTCAGATTGGTAATTTTCCAGTAAGGAGCAATTAAACTTGCTGTATCTGAAATCTTTATAACAGCATCTTTAGACAATCCCAGAAAGTTGGCGCGACTTCTGTTGTGCATTTCCAATTCTGCTCTTCTGGTGTTTACAGATCCCATGAAGCTTGCATTGTTTTTCATAGTAAGCCTGAAATTGTCTGTTTTGATCTCACTTGAAATATTCACTTCAACAGAGTCGGAAACTGCTACTTTTTCCAGATTATATTTGGAATAAATTGTCACGTTATAAAAATCCACTCCTTTTGTAGCTCTTTTTTCTTTAATGAAAAGTGTTTTGTCTTTTACATCTACATCAAGATTCCCTGCCACATTGGGATAGGTTTCTATTTCTACAAAATTCTTTGGACCTTTGGCATAAAATACACGGAATTTTCCTTCCAGATCAAGGTTGACGAACTCCGAAACATCCACATCTTTCTTTTCAATATTTCCTTTTGGGGAAACTTTCCCGCAGGAAACCACTACCACCAGCATCAATGTGTATAAAACTTTTTTCATATTTAATTTTAAATATTACATTACAATCGTAACGATCTTTACTGAAAATCTCTGAAAAGTTTTTTCATGGCTCTCACAGGACTTTCAATATTACTTTGAACAAAAATAGGATTAAAATTTCTAAAAATCTTTGTCTTTTGACAATAAAATACCTGATAATTTTCAATTTTCTGGCTTTTGAGAAAAAGTCTGTTTCTGATTCTCTTTTTCTTTTACTTTTTAATCTGATAAGTTCAAAAATACAAAAAGCACTCTGTTTTTTGCAGAGTGCTTTTTGTATTGGGATTGAAGTTATTATTATCCAGCTAACCACCCCGTCAAAAATTCTTTGAATTTTCGCCACCCCTCCAAAGGATGGGAATGGTCATACATCGAATGGTTATTTATACTAACAGATTGATTTTCATTCTGTTTTGAATGAATAACTTTCTGTTTTATATCACTTCATCAATATTATAATTCTTATGCTCACGGTTGGTTCTGATAATCATTTCTCCCAAGAATCCTGCGACAAACAGAAGGCTTCCCATAATCATCATGGTTAAGGCAATATAAAACCAAGGATTATTGGTAATTAAATGTCCGTAGATTCCTCTTGCTACATCAATCAGTTTAGAAATTCCTAACCAAAGTGCTGAAAGAAAACCAACAATGAACATTAAAGTACCAACAGCTCCAAAGAAATGCATGGGTCTTCCTCCGAAACGGCTTACAAACCAAAGCGTTATCAAATCCAGAAATCCTCTGATAAATCTTTCGGTTCCGAATTTTGAAGTTCCGTAAGGTCTTGCCTGGTGCTGAACTTCTTTTTCAGTAATCCTTCTGAAACCTGCATTGGCAGCCAGTACCGGAATATAACGGTGCATATCTCCGTATACATCAACAGATTTTACCACCTGTTTTTTATAAGCTTTCAGACCACAATTGAAATCGTGAAGATAAACTCCCGAAACTTTTCTTGCTGCCGCATTGAATAGTTTTGACGGAATATTTTTCGTCATTACATTATCAAAACGCTTCTTTTTCCAACCGGAAACGATATCATAATTATCATGAATGACCATATTATAGAGTTCCGGAATTTCTTCCGGGAAATCCTGTAAATCGGCATCCATTGTAATCACTACATCACCGTTTGTTCTTTCAAAAGCAGCATGAAGCGCCTGTGATTTTCCATAATTTCTGGAAAATTTAATAGCGTGGATCTGAGGATACTGAACTTTCATATTCTCAATAATACTCCACGACAAATCCGTACTTCCATCGTCTACAAACCAGATCTCATAAGATAAATTGCTGGTTGTGCATACTTTGTCAATTCTTGAAAAAAGCTCTTCCAGAGAGTCTTCTTCGTTCAGTAACGGAATAACTATAGATAAATTCATTTAATTTTAATAAAAATTAGGCTTGATTTGTTTCTTCGGGCTGATGTATCGTTCTTGTTCTGAAAAACGCTCCGAAAAACACCGACAAAACTACGTAAAATATAAGAATTGCTGCAAAATATCCTGAAAAATGACTTGCGGTAAGCATATCTTTTCCTTTAACCGCCTCAGGAGTGAAGCTTTGCAATCTTTCTTTGTATTTCTGATCAAGTTCATCAATATCCTTCTGATGCTTCAGAATTTTTCTTGCAGAAGTGTATTCTGTATCCAGTTCTGATTTTTGTCTCTGAACATATTGATAATTCAACAGGCTTTTAGCTGCAGGATCTACAAAAGTTAAAAAAGCATAAATACTGAAGATGGAAAGAATTCCTCCGATGAACATCGGAACGAAAGCTCTTTTAAAAGCTTCTTTGAATTTTACCACTCTATGGTTGTTCCAAAATGATTTTACCGACCAGAAAGCAACTCCGGCATATAAAAGAGGTAAAACAAAAGCATTGGCTTTCAAAGAGATATCAAAATAATTGATTCCTGAGAAAAAAGTATATACTACAAAGAAAACGATCATTGTAGCGATAAAAAGTATAATTCCTAGTGTTGATGGACTTTTCGTCATATGTAAATTTTTAAAAAAAGTTGAAAAATTTTCCCTCTAAATGTCAGGCGTTTAGCTTTACCACTGCATTTTTTCAACTAATTTTCTTTAATAAAGTTTTGAAGTTTATAAAATATTCCTACCTTTGCAACGGCAAGTCCTAAACAACCAGCTCCTGAGAATCCTCCAGGGTGGGAACGCAGCAAAGGTAATCGGTCGTAGCGGTGTGATTTAGGTAGCTTGCCATTTTTTTTTGGTTTAAAGTAAGAAGAGAGGTAATTTGATAATTATCTTTTTTTGTTTTTAATACCTTACACATCATTTTCATTTTTCTAATTTTCAGATTACCTCCGGTTCAGTTATTGATTAAAATTCGAAAGTCTCACCTAATTTTGGTAAAACCAATTCTACATTTTTATCTGCAAAATGCTTTAATGCACTTTCATGGTTAATTTCAATAGCAGGGAAAGTATCAAAATGACATCCGATTACTTTCGGTGTTTTTAATAGCTCTGCCGCTGCAAAAGAAGCTTTTCTAGGGCACATCGTGTAGTGGCTTCCGATGGGAAGGATAGAAAGGTCAATGTTTCCGTATAGTCTCGGGAACAGTTCCATATCTGCCATTACTCCAGTATCACCTGCCAAATAGATGTTTTTACCTTCAGGAAGTCTGAAGATATACCCTACAGGAACACCTCCGTAGCTTCCATCCGGGAAAGAACTTGTATGATGAGCCGGAACCATGGAAATTTTAAGATCGTCGATTTTTGCCGACCCTCCTAAGTTCACATCATCTTTATTTTTTGCCTGCTGGAAGTAACCGCATACTTCAGGAACTCCAATGATGGTAGCTTCCGGATAATGCTGCAACACCTCTGCTACATCGGCAATATGATCACCATGCGCATGGGTCAGCAGGATGTAATCGATTTTTTGAGCAGCAATATCAAAACCTGATTCTGCTTTCTTGTAGTTGTAAAAAGGGTCGCTCAGAATTGTTTTGTCCTTGTACATGAACAGGAAACAATTTTGCCCTAAGAATTGTATTTTCATTTTAAATTTAATTTTAAAATTTTTGAAAAAAAAATGATTCATCAACCTAAGTGAAAGAAACATCTTTTTTAATCTAAGAACACCCCATTGGGGGTTTTAAAAAAAACTCATATACCAACAGACATGTTGGTATTATTATTAAAATCTGGAGAACCAATAGCGGTTTCATTGCTTGCAATTTACCGATTAACACATAAAAAGCTAAGACAGCATTAGAAATGATAATCAAAGTAATCAGGGCGGGAATAAAATCAATTTCAAAAACGGACATTCCCCCCCTTAGCTCATCAATCAAATAATAGATAAACAGTACAGCTAAAACAATCGACAGAGAAGAAGTTATCTTTAAAGCAGTCTTCATGATTTTTATTTCTGCGGGAATTTATCTTCAATTAAGTTGAGATTAATTCCATGTTCCAGATAAGCTTTACAACCGTCTAGAACTGTTGTAAAACCTCCCGTATTGTCATTAATTACTTTTAGCAGATCTTCACCAGTCTGGCTGAATCCATAGCTTTTAATGATCACAAGAGTTCCTTTTTCCATGGTTTTGAATTCATAGTCTACATTTGTTGAAGGTTCTCCCCACTCTGTTCTGATGAGCTGGTTCAGAATTATCTGACGAATTTTCACTTCGGATTTTACTCCGTACATTTCCCATTCCCAGATAACAGTTTTGCCTTCTTCCAGCTTTCCGGTAGATTTTGTAAACCAGAAATTGGTAGTTACTTCCGGATTGATAAATGCTTCAAAAACATCTTCAACCGGTTTTCTGATAAGCATTTGAGCTTCAACATAGATAGTAGAACTCATGATATACTATTTTGGATTAGTTAAACAAATTAAGTCCGGCTGCCGTTAGAATTGCCATTACAAATGTCATGATTCCTACCTGCTTTAAATATTGATCCAGTTCTTTCGGTTCTTTTACAGATAGAATCTTTCTTCTTAGCTTTGATAGTGGAAATAACAGAATCATGACGATGAAAACGTAATAGTTTTGCTGCTGCATAAATCCATTCATTCCTAAAAACACAAGAATAAGCAATAATGGAAGCTGCAACAGAACCATTTCATAGATCATTGCATTTTTGAATCCGATCCTCAATGCAAAGCTGTTTTTTCCAGATAATCTATCACTTTCGATATCTCTCATATTGTTCAGGTTAAGAACAGCCATACTCATCATTCCAACAGCTGTTCCGGGCAACAATATATCCCAGCTGAAAGTTTTCGTAAATAAGAAATAGCTTCCGCATACAGAAACCAGTCCAAAGAAGATAAACACAAAGATATCCCCCAACCCCAGATAACCATAAGGTTTTTTACCTACTGTATATCCAATGGCTGCAAGGATACTTGCTACTCCTAATCCTATGAAGATATAGAATTCATTCATATAGTTTGGAATGAAAGCTACATACAATAAAGCGATGGTAGCAATGAGAGATAAAGCAGCGAAAATAATCACAGCATTTTTCATCTGTTTTGCCGTAATTTTCCCTGATGCTACAGCTCTTGCTTCTGCTTCATTGATTCTTTTGGCATCTGTTCCTTTTACTCCATCACCGTAATCATTGGCATAGTTTGATAAAATCTGGTATAAAAGCGTCACCAAAAGGGCAAGCGCAAAAATCTTCCAATCCCAGGTTCCGCCTTCTCCGTAAAGTCTCCATTTTGCAATGAAAGACCCCATAATAATCCCGCTTAAGGAAAGCGGTAAAGTTCTTAGCCTTGCGGCCTTTATCCAATCCGTCATAAATTTATAAGTAATAGGCAATGGTTAATAAGTAATGAAGAATATTGCTCATTACTTATTACTCATCACTCATGTTATGATATCCATTGATCTTCTCCGAAGTTGGGCTTTCTTTTTTCAAGAAAAGCATTTCTTCCTTCCTGAGCTTCTTCTGTCATATAAGCAAGACGGGTTGCTTCTCCTGCGAAAACCTGCTGCCCCACCATACCATCGTCTGTAAGGTTCATGGCAAATTTCAGCATTCTGATAGAAGTTGGCGATTTGGCTAATATTTCCTGTGCCCATTCGTAAGCAGTATCTTCCAATTCCGCATGAGGAACTACTTTATTCACCATTCCCATTTCGAAAGCTTCCTGAGCGGAATAATTTCTTCCTAAAAAGAAGATTTCACGGGCTTTTTTCTGTCCTACCATCTTAGCAAGATAAGCAGAACCGTAACCGCCGTCAAAACTAGTAACATCGGCATCTGTCTGTTTGAAGATAGCATGTTCTTCACTTGCTAAAGTAAGGTCACATACTACGTGAAGAGAGTGTCCTCCACCAACTGCCCATCCGGGAACAACAGCGATCACCACTTTCGGCATAAAACGGATCAGACGCTGAACTTCAAGAATGTTCAGACGATGTCTTCCATCTTCTCCTACATATCCCTGGTGCCCTCTGGCTTTCTGATCTCCTCCGCTGCAAAATGCCCATCCTCCGTCTTTTGGACTTGGTCCTTCTCCTGACAGCAATACAACCCCTATTGAAGGATCTTCATAGGCATCATAAAAAGCATCATATAATTCTGAAGTTGTTTTAGGTCTGAAAGCATTACGTACTTCAGGTCTGTTGAAAGCAATTCTTGCTACTCCGTTAGATTTTTTATAGGTAATATCTTCGTATTCCTTGGCGGTTTTCCACTCGATCATCTTATAAAAATTTTTCTCAAAGATACGGAATTACAGAGAAATTTTCAGGTTGAAATTGAAGGTTCATCTCTATAAAAAAAGAAATTTTGAATGCATGAATCCGGCATGAAAAATTTTCAACAGAAACTGCATATTAGGGCCGGTAATAAATCAAACCTAACAGGTTTTAAAAACCTGTTAGGTTTACAGATTTAATTCAAAATCATAAAAGGTCTGCAAGACTTCTATATGAAACATAAAATCCTGATAAGAACTTCAGTACTTTGTGTTTACAATAAAAAAAACGGAACATTTCTGTTCCGTTTTTTTTTATCTGTTGTGTCAAAAAATGATTATTTTGCTCCAGCAGCTGTAAGTTCAGCTTCTTTAGCTTTCATTTCTTTAACTTTATCCATGTTTTTAGTTACAATGTAAATTTCTTTTAACGCAGTAACCGCATCAAGACTCTTTGGATTTGCTTTATACCATCCTTCAGCAAATGGTAATGCTTTTCCGAATCTTTCTCTTCTTGCATCAATCAGCTTAGAAGCTTCATCTGGCTTGTCTTTTCTTAATGCATTGATCTCTCCTACTACTTTAGCATCATCACCAATAGTAGTATATACTAAATTCTGATAGGCATCAGAGAAATCGGGCTTCAGCTCAATAGCTTTTTTGAATGCTTCCAAAGCATCATTAACAGTAGCCGGGTTTTTAGCCTGCATTACCCCAAGGTTATACCAGTTGGTAGCATCGTTAGGGTTTTTAGCCAACTGCTCTTTTAATCCGGAAACGAACTTATCTGTATTTCCAGACTGAAGATATGCTGTAGTCTGAGCTTCTTTAAGCTTAGCATTGTTTGGAAACTTAACCAAACCTTTTTCGATAATAGTAAGAGCTTCGGTTGGTTTTTTTGCATTCAAAAGTAATGAAGACAAAGTTTCATACAAATCAGATTCTATACTTTTAGTCTGTTCTGTTTTGAAATCACTATAATCCGGGTTCTTTTTCATTAGTTCCCAGGTAGCTTTATCAAGATTTACCACCTGACCACTTTTCTTTTCTTTTGCAGTATAAGTAGTTTCTACTCCTGTAAAACCGGAATTGATAAGGTCTGTATATATTTTGATAGACTGATCAGTGTTATTAGCTAACGCATGACTAAGCCCTGCATAATACATGTATATTTTATTGTCCTGACCGCTAGATTTTAATAAGTCATAAACTTCAATAAACTTAGGTGCTGCTGCTGCATAATTTTTTGCATTATATGCGTCCATAGCCACTTTATTAGCTTCCTGAAGCTGAGCATTCAGAGCATTGGCATCTTTTTTCTGCCCAAAAGCAAAAGCAGACGCCACGATAGCCATTCCTAAAATTAGTTTCTTCATAATAACTATTTATATTTAATTGTACAATTTATTCTTCAGAATCAGAATTCTCATTTTCCTCTGCGGAATTTTCATTTTCAGCCTGAGGTGCCTCGTCGTTTTCCTGGTTATCAAATAGCGATCCTACAACTCCTTCTTCTGTTTCTTCAAGTTCTTCAGAATCTTCTTCTACATCTTTATCCATTTCTACTTTTGCAATGGCTGCAATTTCGTCATTTTTTTTCAGGTTGATCAGTTTTACTCCCTGAGTATTTCTACCCATTACTCTCATTTCATCCATTCCCATTCTTATGGCAACACCGGATTTGTTGATGATCATCAATCCGTCTTCGTCTGTTACGTTCTGAATAGCAATAAGATTTCCTGTTTTTTCGGTAATATTAAGAGTAATAACTCCTTTTCCTCCTCTGTTGGTAATTCTGTAGTCTTCCACCGCAGTTCTCTTACCATATCCTTTTTCAGATACCACAAGTACTGTTTCGTTTTCCACATCATTCACAACAATCATACCAATAGCTTCGTCACCATCTTCAAGCAGGATTCCTCTCACCCCGATAGATCCTCTACCAACTTCTCTTACTTTCTCTTCAGGGAAACGGATACATTTACCATTTTTAGTAGCAATCATGATCTGAGATGTTCCATTGGTAAGATAAGCTCCTAATAACTGGTCATTATCTCTGATCTCGATAGCATTTACTCCATTTACTCTTGGTCTTGAATAGGCTTCTAATGATGTTTTCTTGATGGTTCCGTTTTTAGTTACCATCACAACACTCATTTGATTTACATATTCGGAATCCTTAAGGTTGTTGGTTCTGATATATGCCTTGATCTTATCATCCGGTTCAATATTGATAAGGTTTTGTACCGCTCTTCCTTTTGCCGTTTTGGAGCCTTCCGGAATTTCAAATACTCTTAGCCAGTAACATCTTCCTTTTTCGGTAAAGAACAGCATGTACTGGTGGTTGGTTGCTGAAACAATATACTCAAGGAAGTCGGAATCCCTTGTTGTTGCAGCTTTATTACCTACACCACCTCTACTTTGAATTTTGTATTCTGAAAGCGAAGTTCTCTTGATGTATCCTGCGTGAGAGATGGTAAGAACTACAGATTCATTCGGGATGATATCTTCAATAGACATCTCTCCTCCTGAATAATCAATTTCAGTTCTTCTTTCGTCTCCGTATTTTTCTTTGATTTCTATCAGTTCATCTTTGATGATCTGGAATCTTCTTGGCTCATTCGCTAAGATATCTTCCAAATTTGCAATTTCTTTCATGATTGCATCATATTCATCACGGATTTTATCAAGCTCCATTCCTGTAAGACGAGCTAACCTAAGATCCAGAATTGCCTGAGCCTGAATGTCTGAAAGTTCAAAAGCCTCAATCAAGCCTTCTTTCGCCGCCTGAGGGTTGGCACTGTGACGGATAATAGAGATTGCTCTATCCAGGGAATCCTGAGTTCCGATCACTTTCATGAATCCTTCAAGGATGTGTGCTCTTTCCTTTGCTTTTTTAAGCTCAAACTGAGTTCTTCTTACAATGACCTCATGTCTGTGCTCTACAAAGTGATGAATAATATCTTTAAGGTTTAGCTGCTCCGGTCTTCCGTGTACCAATGCAATATTGTTTACACTGAAAGAGGTCTGAAGTGCTGTATATTTATATAATAGGTTAAGAACTACATTCGGAATAGCATCGTTTTTCAATTCGTAAACAATACGAAGTCCTTTTCTATCCGATTCGTCTCTGATTTCATGAATTCCAGGGATTTTTTCGTCCTTAACAAGCTCTGCTGTTCTGGCGATCATTTCAGCTTTGTTTACCTGATAAGGGATTTCAGTAACGATGATTGCGTTTCTGTTCCCAATTTCGTCAAAGTTCACCTTAGCTCTTAAAACCACTCTACCTCTACCTGTATGGAAAGCATCTCTTACTCCATCATATCCATAGATGATACCACCTGTAGGGAAATCCGGTGCAATGATGTGCTGCATCAGTTCGTCAATCGTAATTTCTTTATTATCAATGTAAGCACAGATTGCATCTACAGATTCTGAAAGGTTATGAGGCGCCATATTCGTTGCCATACCTACTGCAATACCTGAAGTACCATTGACCAAAAGGTTCGGAACTTTAGTTGGCATTACTGTCGGCTCCTGTAAACTGTCATCAAAGTTATTCTGAAAATCAACTGTTTCTTTATCCAGGTCTGAAAGAACCTCATCAGAGATTTTTTTCAATCTTGCCTCGGTGTAACGCATTGCTGCAGGCGGGTCACCATCCATAGAACCGAAGTTACCCTGCCCGTCTACCTGAGGATAACGTAAGCTCCAATCCTGTGCCATTCTTACCATAGCATCATATACAGAGGAATCTCCGTGCGGGTGATATTTACCTAATACATCTCCAACAATTCTCGCAGATTTCAAATATTTTCTGTTAGAAAATACCCCTAGTCCATACATACCATAAAGTACCCTTCTATGAACGGGTTTCAAGCCGTCTCTTACATCCGGCAACGCTCTTGAAACGATAACGGACATCGAATAATCGATATAAGACGACTTCATTTCATCAACAATGTTGATAGGAATCAGTCTTTCTCCTTCTTTTTGCATAAACAAATTTTATTGTAATGATATTCAAACTCTTAGCTGTAGGTTTGAAAATTATTTATTTCCAATTTTTATTAACGGGCTAATTTACGAAAAAAATGCCGATTTTTGCGGTAGAATTTATCCAAAAAATCTTAAAAATTCATAAAAAAATGAGCGTATTAAGTTTAACTTTCCACTGCACAAAAGATAACCTGGAAGAATGGGAAAATTATATTGATGAAACACTGGTTTTGATGACTGAAAACCTGATGGATGTCAACAAATATATTCTTTCCGAAGTTCACAGTGACTTTATCGAGGAAGGCAAAAATTATAATCTCCTGTTAATTTTTGATAATGAAGAATTACGTGAAGACTTCATTAAAAGTGAACTTTTAAATATTTCTGAAAGAATTGAGAAAAAGTTTGGACAGGAAGTTATGGTTTTTAATACTTTTCTTAATCCCAAAAAATCGAGATTATAACTGATCATAAAAAAGCACTGAAAAAATTTCAGTGCTTTTCTTTTTATCTGTGATGTCCATGGCCGCGACCTTTGTGATGATGACCACGATCGTCATAAATATGGACTTTCTTTACCTGGCCGGGTGCATAGTACCTTGCACTTCCGCCATAATACCTTTTGGCATGGCCCGGAGGCATTCTTCTTCCATGATGCTCATGTACAACACAAGAAGACAGCATTAATACGACTACAGCTACCCCAGCCATTTTCAACATACTTTTCATTATTTTCACTTTTTCAATTTCGATAGCGAAATATATCAATGTTAATGCCAAAAGAAATTGAAATTAAGCTAACACATGTTAAAAATGACTATTGTTTTTTTTATTTTGGATATTGTTAATTACCACTTCTTTTTTTCACCTGTCCCGGAGCATAGTCTTTTGCACTTCCTCCAAACACTTTCTTAGCCTGACCTGGAGGGATTGTATTTCCTCTCGCTCCATTGTCATGAACTACACATGATGACAGCATAAGCATCACCACAAGAACTCCGGTAATTTTAATTATATTTTTCATTATTTCTACTTTTTCAACTTTACTTATTATAACAATGGTAATGCCAAAAGTTCAAAATTCAAGGTTTAAGGTTTAAATATAAAGCCTTTTATTGTCAATGGTCAATTTTGCTTCGCAGGTCAATTGTGAATTTTGTTATGGAAATTAGTGTGCTTATCAAACAAATTCATCATTCATCATTCATCATTCATCATTCATCATTCATCATTCATCATTTATAATTTTTTAAATGACTTCGCTTCTTTTTTCCATCAGGATAAGATCTTTCCACTCTCCGTTCAGCTTTCCGATTTTTTTTCGGACACCTACCATTCTGAAACCGTTTTTCTGATGAGATTTAATGGCCATTTCATTTTCGGAGAAGATGTTGGTCTGTAATGTCCAGAATCCGTGATCTTCGCTATCCAAAATTATCTTTTTAAGCAATACGGAACCCAATCCCTTTCCTTGATATTCATTATCAAAATAAATGCTTACTTCTGCGACCCCTTTAAAACATTCCCGTTTGCTGACTGGTTTCAGGGCACACCATCCTATTACTTCATTATTGTCATTTTCCAGCACCCAACGGCAGTCGTTAAAATATTCCATGCTCCAGGCTTCAGCTGTAGGGACTTCTGTTTCCAAAGTTGCGATACCGCCGTCTACTCCCTGCTTAAAAATCTCAAGAACTCTGGGCTCATCACTGGGAAGCATTTCTCTAAGTTCGTAATTCATCTTATTTAATGGTATTTTCTTTTAATTTTTCTTTTAATTCTTGAATAGTGAGTCTGTTTACTCTTTTCATCCTGAGAAACAACACTGATATTTCCATCCACTTCAAGAACGGAAAGTTTTACATCATCTATTTTTTCAATTCCGTGTTCTCTTATAGCTTCTTCCAATTCGCTTTCGGTGATTTTTACCCGATTCAGGGCTGCCTGATCAGCTACTCCATCTCTGATCAAAATAACCGGCTCATCTTCCATAAGAGTCTGAAAGGAGCGGCTGGAAAACATGATCCTTTTCAAAATAAAATTAGCAACAAACAAAACCAATGCCGCAATAATTCCGCCCTGAAGAGAGGTATCAGGACCTACCATTGCGTTTTGAACAGCATTTGAAATTAACAGCAGTAATACAACATCCCCTGCATTAAGCTGGGAAAGCTGATTTTTACCAAATAAACGGATAGCAATTACCATAAAAAGGTAAACACAGAGGGAACGGACGGCAACGTTAAGAATAGGATCCACAATTTTTTTATCTACTCAAATGTATCGATTTTTGTGATTGGTAAAAAATATTTTATGGACAGATAAAGGATGGAGAGTAGATAATGTTACTTTTGATCCCATAGGAAATTCTAAAGATCTTAAAGCCAGATTAACAGAATTTGTTCAAAGTGCAAAATAAGAAAAGCCGCTGATAAAAGCGGCTTTATTTTTAAGGGCACTGAACGATTGGAATTTCGCTGCAAATTACTTTATTCGCCCATTCGCAAAATGTACAGTATTTTACAGGTTCTCCTCCATTCACTGACTTCAAATCTGACTTTGTCAGCTTCTTTAAATTTTTCATATCGTTTTAATTTTATGGTAGCCCAAAATTAAAATCTTATATTCTATTGTTTATTATAACTTCATGTGATAAGTTTTCATTATTCACACATTATTGAATAATATGCAGTAAATACTATCTGTTATGGATCTCTACTGTCACCGGCATTACGTAAGTATAGGCAACCATATTATCAGTCAGTTTTTTGCGGTCTACCTTGTAATCAAGATCACTTAATACCGTTTCAATTTCTTTGCTTACGGTTTTGCAATCTCCGCTGGAATGAACATTTACAATTTTCCCGTTTTTTGCAATATCAAATTTTACCACGGAATTTACGGTTCCCTGTTTGTAATCAGGGTTGGTAAGGTCAAAATTGGCTTCCAGTTTATTTCTGATATCGTTAAACGTTTCACTTTTGTTCAACTGAATTTCCTGAATGGTATTATGATCTGTAGTTTGAGCTTTAGCAGTGTTCAAAACAGCAGCAAATCCGCAAACGAAAAGTGAGGCGATCAATATTTGAATTTTATTTTTCATAACTATTTGGTTTTAAATATTATACTAACCTTATTTTGTATCTCTTACCCAAAGTTATTAAAAATAATTCATATTAATTTTACATTCAGTTAACATTGAGTTAACATTAAAATATAAAATACTGAATATCAGTGTAATAAATTTTAAAAATAATTGAAAATTTAATATTGGAGGGTTATTTTAAGCATAAAAAAAGGCTAAACATGATGAGTTTAGCCAATTATTATCTCGATTTTTATATTAAGCGTTGATCAATATTATAACGTAAATTATTTAGATTCCTTCAGAGTGACAAAATACCGCATAATTTTATGAATACTTATTCCAGTTCCCTCTTCAAAAACTTCCCGGTCAAGCTTTTCTTAGACTTCACAATTTCCTCAGGAGTTCCCTGTGCTACGATCTGTCCGCCGTGTTTTCCTCCTTCCGGACCAACGTCGATGATATGGTCTGCTAATTTGATGACATCCATATTATGTTCGATGATGATGAAAGAGTTTCCAAGCTCTACCAGTTGGTTGATAGCATCCATCAGGATTTTTACGTCTTCAAAATGAAGTCCTGTAGTTGGTTCGTCAAGGATATAAAGGGTGTTTCCGGTTTGTCTTTTCGCCAGTTCGGTTGCTAACTTGATACGTTGCGCTTCACCTCCGGAAAGAGTCGTCGATTGTTGTCCAAGGGTAATATATCCCAAACCTACATCCTGTAATGTTTTTACTTTTGCAAAAATCTTAGGAATCGGCTGGAAGAAATCTACGGCTTCATCAATCGTCATATCTAGGACGTCAGAAATTGATTTTCCTTTGTAACGAACTTCCAGGGTTTCTCTGTTGAAACGTTTTCCGTTGCATGTTTCGCAGTGTACGTATACATCCGGAAGGAAATTCATTTCGATTACTTTCAATCCTCCACCCTGACAGGTTTCGCATCTTCCACCTTTTACGTTGAAAGAGAATCTTCCAGGCTTATACCCACGGATTTTACTTTCCGGCAGCTCTGCAAAAAGGTTTCTGATATCGGTAAACATTCCGGTATACGTAGCAGGATTTGAACGTGGCGTTCTTCCGATTGGAGTCTGATCTACGTCCACAATTTTATCAATATTCTCTAACCCTTCAATCTTTTTGTATGGTAACGGTTCCTGAACCGCTCTGTAGAAGTGTTTGTTTAGGATTGGATATAATGTTCCGTTAATCAGGGAAGATTTTCCGCTTCCTGAGATTCCGGTTACTACTACCAGTTTTCCAAGAGGAATATCCAGCGTTACATTTTTAAGATTGTTTCCTGTAGCTCCTTTTAAAACAATATTTTTACCGCTTCCTGCTCTTCTTTCTTCAGGAATTGCAATTTTTCTTTTCCCATTGATGTATTGAGCAGTGATGGTATCTGCTTTCAACAGGTCTTTTGGTTTTCCCTGCCAAAGGACTTCTCCACCGAATTTTCCGGCTCTTGGACCAATATCCAATACCTCATCGGCTTCAAGAATCATGTCTTTATCGTGTTCTACCACCAATACAGAGTTTCCGATGTCTCTGAGATTTTTCAGGGAATGAATCAGTCTTTCGTTATCTCTCTGGTGAAGCCCGATACTTGGTTCATCAAGGATATACAATACATTGACCAATTGAGATCCGATCTGCGTTGCCAGACGAATTCTCTGTGATTCTCCTCCCGAAAGGGTTTTTGAGCTTCTGCTCAGACTCAAATAATCCAACCCTACATCCAGCAGGAACTGAAGTCTGGTTTCAATTTCTTTTAAGATCTCGTGAGCAATAATCTTATTTTTTTCTGAGAATTTATCTTTAACATCAGCTAACCAGTCTTTTAAATCGGCTAAGCTTAAACCATTAACCTCAGCAATGTTCTTTCCGTCAATTTTAAAACTTAAGCTTGATGGCTGAAGACGGGTTCCATGACATTCCGGGCAGGTTTCTTCCGTTGTGAAATGTCTTTCCAACAAAACAGCTTCATACGAGTCTCTATCATCAATAATCTCCTCCATGAAAGCAATAAGACCATCGAAACCAATTTTTATTTTCTTGGTAATTCCTGCGTATTTGAGGTCTTTATTGAATTCTTTATGACATCCGTTGTAGATATAATCCAGTGCTTCTTCCGGAATATCCTGCAAAGGAGTTGTTAATCCCAATCCAAAGATCTCAAGGATATTTTTAATTTGCGACAGAATCCATTTGTTGGATTTAATATCTTCCAACGGCAATAATCCTCCCTGATTGATGGATAGTTTAGGATTATCGATGAAATAATCGGTATTGATCTTTTTAATAGTTCCAAGCCCTTTACAATTCGGGCAGCTTCCTTTTGGAGAGTTGAATGAGAAAGTATTGGGTTCAGGCAGCGCCAGAGAATGTCCTGTTTCAGCATCCATCAGGTTTTTGGAAAAATATTCAATGTCCGTACTCCCCAGTTTCTGAATTCCGATAATACCTTCGCCCATTTCCATCGCGGTGCGCAATGATTTCTCCATTCTTCCTTCTGAAGCATTCTCCCCGATGATCCAACGGTCGATAACGATGTCAATATCGTGGGTTTTATAACGGTCAAGTTTTAAATCATATTCAATATCCTGCAGTTCACCATCAATTCTTGCCTGTCCGTAGCCTTTTTTAGCCATCTGTACAAAAAGCTCATGATAATGTCCTTTTCTGGAACGCACCACTGGTGCCAAAAGCATGATCTTCTCTTTTTTATAATTTTCTTTGATGGTTTCAAGGATCTGATCTTCGGTATAGCTTACCAGCTTCTGTCCTGTAGACAAAGAGTAAGCATCCGAAACTCTTGCATATAAAAGACGCAGAAAGTCGTACAACTCGGTAACTGTACCCACAGTAGAACGTGGATTTTTATTGGTTGTTTTCTGCTCAATAGCAATCACCGGAGAAAGTCCTTCAATTTTATCTACATCCGGACGCTCCAGTCCGCCTAAAAACTGACGGGCATAGGCAGAGAATGTTTCAATATAACGGCGCTGGCCTTCTGCAAAAATAGTATCGAAAGCCAATGACGATTTTCCACTTCCGGAAAGGCCTGTAATAACGACCAATTCGTTGCGTGGAATTTTAACATTAATATTTTTAAGGTTGTGTTCACGGGCTCCGTAAACTTCTATATATTCTGTTGATTTACTCATAATTTGGGGTGATTTTGCCTGAAAATCACAACGTGCAAAAATACGAAATTTTATAGACTTTTTTTGAATATAAAAGGGATAAAAGTTTCATAAAAAATTCTTAGGTTTTGTTAGTGCACTGAACCCGATGTTATTGTATTTTTCCGGAATGATTTCGTATTTTTCGGATCATTATGTTTTGGCTGAAGCCAATGGAAAGCTTATTTATAAAAAACGGGCTTCCTTCGACTAAGCTCAGGATAATAACCCATTCCTATTGATATGATTCAAAAATGCCGCAATAATTACGGCATTTTATATTTTAAACTGATTTACTTTTGAAGAATCACATATCCTGAAAATCAACATCTTCATTGGTAATTCTTACAATATATTCAATTCCGTCGATGGCTTTGGAAATGATCTGATTTCTGATGATATTGGCCATATTTTCCCAATACGCTCTTCCATAGAAAGAGTAGTTCTGAGGGATAATTTCTACCTCAACCGTTCTTACGAAGCCTTCTTTTGGTTTATTACTGATCATTGTGCCTCTTCTTACCCTTACTTCCCTTACCTCATCTTTCAGAATCATGCGGCAATAGTTTTTAACATCTTCCAAAGAAATGATCTTATCTCTGGTCGTCAATGCATATTTATAAGCCTGAATACTGTCTGTCCCTTTCTGCTCTTCGGCTCCGCCTAATGTTTCAGTAAGCAGCACTACAGTCTGGGATTTCAGCTGATTGGAAAGTTCAGTCCCTGGCCGCATATGATTGGCCAGCGTGCAGTGTGTTACCCAGAAAGAAGCATACGTATGATCAGTTTTTTCTACCGGTTCCATGATCACATAATTCAGTTCCTGTCTGATATTCCTTTTGGCGTTGTTTACTTTCTGCACCATGGATTTCATTTTATCAGACATTTCACTTAAGACACCTTTTACATTGTCTCTGTTTAAAAGGGAAAATGCAGCAATTTCGTCTCTTGTCAGTTCCAGAACATTGGCAATCATATCCACAGCATTTCTGCTTGTGAAGCGTTCCATCCCTCCTTTTCTTACGGTATACAAACCTTTTTTAAGATCATCAGCCGGAGTGAAAGGGATTTCAGTATATTTTCTTCCGTCGCCATCCTGTACCTCATCTACATAAAGGAAATGCTCCCCTTCATCTGTTACCAAAGGAATATTATTCCCCATGATATCCAGGCTGTATTCTGTTTTTTTCCAGCCTCTGTTGTAGACTGGGAAGGCATTCAGTACAAAGGAAAAATTGTCCAGGATTTCTGCTGAAAATTGTGGTGGAAACTCAAAAGTAAGCCATAGATAACGTTTACTATCAAGAAATTTTGTGATCTCTTCTTTTCCGGAAAGAAAATCAAGGTTCTGTGGAAGCTGTCCTGGATCTGAGAACAGACTTTGAGAGATTCCTGTTACTTCAATAAATTTATGACGATAGATACTTTTAATATCCTCAATCACCTTATTTCTGATGGACTGTTCTTTGAACATCTGCTCGTAACCATCATTTTGGTTTTCTGTAAGATAGCTTAATCCTTCTCTTACAAAAAGAGGATTGCCATTACTTGTTACTGTAATGTAAGGCAATAATTTGTATACGAAATCAAGGTGCTCAAAAGCCGGGTTGGAGCAGAATATACTCAGGTATTTCGGAAAGTTTTCACTTACATATTTGCTTACATCTACTCCAATGGTAATTTTTCTGTAATCTTCAGGTTTTCCCTGAAATCTTGCGATAGGGATTTTATTAAATCTGTCATCAATGCTGTAACAGGTATTTCCTACAAACATGATGGAAGTGTGAACTTTATTGATTCTTACATTTCCTACAGGAGTAAAAGGAATGTTCAGCTGCTTGTCTGATTCTGATTTTACAGTAGAAGTCATCTGTTTACGGAAGAAAAATTCCGTGTGTTCCAATAAAATCTCTGAAGACTCATAAGGCTGTGTAAAAGCTACGGAATGAGCCGGAATAGGATGTGTATAGATGGACGGTGTTAAGAGTTTTGCCAGTTTTTCCAATATACGGGCATTCACCGTCTGTATTTCATTATTCGCTTTGAAAATTTCTGTACTGAATGCATCTATCAACAGTTTTACAAAAGGATCTAAAGACTGTGGACTTCTCAATCCCCATACTTTAGTTGCATTTTGCAGCATTCTTGCTTTTACAGATTCTTTGGAATAAATATTCTGATCTAAATTCATAATTTTCTTTCGCTGTTAAAAATATTAATCAATAGACATCGGGCTTAGAAACAATTCTGTGGAAAAACTAAAACGCTCTCCTGTTTCTTCCATTTTTGCATTGATGGCAATTCTTACTTTCTTTTTAATTTCGGTGTGTTCTTTAGTATCATAACTGTGCTCTACAAACTGTATGTGAGCATCAATCTGCGGGTTTACGATTCTTGGTTCATATTCCTGAATCTGTCTCCTTAAGCTTTTGATAAAAACGCTTTCCCAGATGGCACTTGTGACTCCATTATCGAATTCGAGATTCCAGACATCGTTTCCATAGTTTTCATCATATCTGTTTTCCCCTTTTTTGGTGGTAATCAGCAGCATAATATTGTGGGCAATACTTTCCCCCATATCGCAGGTATCGATACTTCCGCCTTCAGTCATTAAAGTAGACGGTACGAAAGGCATTCTGTAATTTGGTGTATCCATAACTTATTGTTTTTACTTCATGGTCCTGTTTTAAAAACGAAATACCAAAATACGCATTTTCGACAAATAATGATGACAATACTTTAAATTTTATTCAAAATTAAGGGCCTTCAAACTGAATTGAAAGCCCTTAATCTGATCTATTTTTATTTTAAGTATTTGCTTTTTTTCTATTGATAAAATAGTATACCGGAAGTCCCAGCAATACCAAAACAAAGCCAGGCCATGTATACTGCTGTTTATAAATAAGCAATAGAATACAGAAACAAGTTCCTATTACAAGGTAAATAACAGGTGTTACCGGATAAAGCCATGTCTTATAAGGTCTTTCCAGTTCCGGATGTTTCATTCTTAAATAGATAACTCCAAAAACTGTAATCATATAAAACAGAACGATCACGAAAGAGATCATATCCAATAAGTTTCCGTACTGTCCGCTTAAACATAAAATAGAGGCCCAGACTCCCTGCATCCAAAGTGCATTTTCAGGAACTTCATTTTTATTATTTTTTTCTGCAGATTTAAAGAACATTCCGTCTTTTGCCATGGTCTGAAAAACTCTTGCTCCTGCCAGAATCAATCCGTTATTACATCCAAATGTGGAGATCATAACCAGTAAAGCAATAATAATGGTTCCGGCACTTCCAAAAATATTCTGAGAGGCAGCGACTGCTACCCTGTCGTTGGCAGCAAATGCAATTCCGTCTCTGTCTAATGCATTTAAGTAGACGTAGTTTACTGCTATATAAAGGATCATTACGGCAGAAGTTCCGAAAATCATTGATTTTACTACATTTTTTTTAGGATTTTCAATCTCTCCGGAAACAAATGTTACACTTTCCCAGGCCACAGAACTGAAAACAGAACCTACCATTGCAGCAGCAATTCCGCCTAGAAGAGTCATCCCTCCAATGGGTTCCCAGCCTTCTTTAAGGAAATTACCACTCAAATCTTTTTTAAGGTTATTGAAAGAATCTGTTCCCCAGCTGAAGTTTTCTGCTAAATGAGAAATGTCTACCAATATAAAGCCAGCAGCAATCAAACCCAATAATGCCATAATTTTGGAACCTGTAAAAATATTCTGAAGAATTTTACCGCTTTCCACTCCTCTGGTGTTGATATAGGTAAGCAAAACAATGACGGCAATCGCCAGAATCTGTATCCATGTAATTTTAAATTCACCACTCTGAAAAATAGGCGCAGCATCATTTAATGAGGGAATCAGGTAGGCCGTAAATTTTCCAAAAGCCATTGCTACGGCAGCAATTGTTCCGGTTTGTATTACGGTAAACAATCCCCATCCGTAAAGGAATCCCATTCTTTTACCGAAAATCTCTTTCAGGTAAGTATATTGTCCTCCGGCTTTCGGAAACAGTGCAGACAGTTCTCCATAGCTTATGGCAGCTGCTACGGTCATCACTCCTGTAATTACCCATACGATAATCACCCAAAATCCTGATCCCAGGTTTCGCATCATATCAGCACTTACAATAAAGATCCCGCTTCCGATCATAGATCCCATCACGAGCATGATGGCATCCCATAGTTTCAGTTTTTTTTGCATAGTCAAGTATAGGGATCAAATATAATCAAATCTGCCTTTCATTTTCAATTTTGTTAAAAATTCATCAAAACACCTGTTTTTTATCATTTTTTATTCCTTTATGATTCAATTTTAATTAGTATTTTTGAGAAAAATATTAAACATGAAATTTAAAGTTTTATTATTTGCAGCCGCTTTCACAGGTTCATCGTTAGCATTTGCTCAATCCGGACCTCCGGAAGGGAAAGCTTTGGTAGGTGATACTTATGGCAGCCAGGTAACTTCATCAGCTGAATCCAAAGCGATCACCGTAGATAAATTGAGTAAGCAGCTTAAAAAAGATAACAAAAAAGTTGAGAATGTATCTATTAAAGGAAAAGTAACTGATGTATGTGACAAAAAAGGCTGCTGGCTTACGATCCAGACCGAAGATAATTCTAAGTTTTTTGTAAAAATGAAAGACTATGCTTTCTTCGTACCTACAGCGTTAAAAGGAAAAAATGTAGTATTGGATGGGAATGCAGAAAGAAAAGTAATTTCTGTAAATGAGCAGAAACATTATGCAGAAGATGCTAAACAACCTCAGTCTGAAATTGATGCTATCACTCAACCAAAAGAAGAGATCAGATTTGTAGCGAATGGAATTAAAGTGGTTAACTAATCTTTAGAGGAATCGACATTCTAAAATTAAGTTTTGGCTAAAGCCGGATGAATATTCATTAAATTAAATGGGCTTTAGCCCATTCCTATTGAATAACATTATAAATGAGTGGACAGCCATTTGAATTTTGGAAATTAGTTATACAAAAGCTTCGGCAGCCCTCAAGGGCTGCCGAAGCTTTTGTATGAGGAGATTATTTAAAATCTTTTAATCTTCAATTTTAAATTCCACCACAGAATCCAGTTTCGGATATTTAGTGGCAGAAATAAATTTCTTTCCGGTACAGTCTATTTCCACCCAGCCTTTCTTTTGTTTTACATCTCCTGCTTCCATTACAAAAGGAATAAATGAGATTTCACTTTTCCCCTCTTCTTTGATCTCCCTGTACTGAACTGCAATATCCAGAATACATTCATGCTCTGTATTTAGCTTTACATTTCTGTAAATAATATCATAATGCGTTTCCTTGTTTTCAGGAATTTCAAGATAAGTTTCCCATCCTGTACTATCAGAGTTCAGTTCACTGATTGCTTTCAGTGCATAATAAAGAGCAATTGTATAATATTTTCTTGTTCCTGTTCTGTTATAGTCATCTACAAAGTGGCCTCCTTCAAATAAGATGGTCGGCATTCCTGCTTTGATAAAGTTATCTCCGGTAGAAGTAGGATAAAATTCATCAGAATATCTTCCGATCTGGTTGGGAATCATTCCTTTTAAATGGTTGTATACACTTCCGATTACTGCCATACATTTTTTTCTGTTCTCGGTAACGGTACGTTCTACATTTTCGGAAGGAGCCAAAAAGGAAAGTGTAGCAGGATGAATTCCATCAGTAGTAAATATGGTTCTCTGCTCATGAAGGTTTAAAGCGTAATCATATTTTTTGGAAGCAGCTGCTTTTTTCAGGAATTTAATCTCTTTACTTGCTTCGTTATGAAAGTCTCTGTTCAGATCAATATCGGCTGCATTCAGTCTGGTCCATCTTTCAGATCCGTCCGGATTCAGCATGAAGATGAAATCAAGTGTTATCTTACTGAATAAGTCTTCTTTCATTTCGGGAGCTTTATCAAGGCTTACCAAAAGGTCAAGCATAGCATGAGTGGCATTGGATTCATTTCCGTGCATTTGTGACCATGCCAATACGTGAATGTTTCCGGTACCGATGCTTAACTGATAAATAGGTTTATCTAAATAGGATGTTCCGATCTCCTGAATATAATCGCTGAGATTGGTCTGTAGATAAGAAAATAATTTTTCAGGGGAAATATAGCGATTTGAGAAATCGGGGTTTTGAGAATAGATCTGTTCAAAATTCATTGTAGGAATAGTTTACAAAAATCAAATTTAGCCATTTTTAGCCAAAAACATGAATTAACATTTGTAAATATCATCAAAAACCACAAATTTACATTTGACAAATGATTTAATTATAATTTACAAACATTCATTATTTCCATTTTTAAACTTAATGGATGAGTTAACTCTTGTAACATTGTCAAACAGTGCATGATGACAATTTGTCTGTGGATAAAATTGTGGATTGCGAATAATTTAATAACCAACAAATAAAATATTAAAAGTCATCACTTTATGAGATTTATATAAATAATAATTATAACAATACTTGAAGTGCAAAAAAGGCTATTTAAAGGCGTTTGAGTGTTATTTTATTAAACATTAAAATTGTGGAAAACCAGGCTGTTTAGTGATGTATACATATGTAAAATGAGTAAAAACAAAATGCCCTTCAGAAAATTATTCAAATAACACTTTTTTTAAGAGCTTTAATCTTACAAAAAATTAGTTGCTTAATAGGAAGGTTTTTTTCCTTTAAATTGAGCTTAATAGGGGCTTAAAATAGTGCATTTACATCGGTAATTTACAAATCTGCCATCAAACATAATAAGTTCTATATGTATTTTCATGAAGATTTTAATATAAACCTACCCAAGAGAGAGGTTTAGTAGTTTAATAATGTAAATCATATTTTTATTGAGATCTAACGGTCAAAATATCATGCAAAAAAGCATTAATTTACAATTTTAAACTAATATTTAAGTAAAATAATGATCCGTTACTCCATCAAAGATGCTTACAGAAATATACTGAATAAGATTATCATATTAAATAAATACAATTGTAATTAAAGTATAATCTATTGATTTAAAAATAATTAAATATAAGTTACAAATGTATACGGAGCATATTTGCATTTATTTACATTTGTGTTTTGCATTTGTAAATTATTAGAGTTACATTTGTAAAATAATTAAAGACTTATTTTTATGAGCTTAAATGAAAGAATTTCCAAAATTATAGAGTATTCTCGTCTTACTCCTTCTGAGTTTGCGGATGAGATTGACGTACAGCGTTCATCTATTTCACATATCACATCAGGAAGAAACAAACCGTCTCTTGAATTTATCATAAAAATAAAATCCCGTTTTCCGGAACTTCTTTGGGACTGGCTGGTTACTGGTGAAGGTGAAATGCTGAAATCTCAACTGCCGGAATCAGAAATTAACGAAGAGCATACCGAAGAAGAGAAAATAAAAACGACTCCACTACCCGATCTTTTCACCATGATGAATGATGATGATGAATTCGGAAGTGATGAAACGGAAACAGAGGCTTCAAAATCAAGTCCCGGAGAATCGTTTATACCAGCCGAGGATAAAGCTCAGGAAAAAATATCGCATTCTCAGCGATTAGAAAATTCCGGTGATCATATTTTAGGCCAACTGTTTGGTAATCAGCAAAGTAAAATAAAACGTATCGTTCTCTTCTACGAAAATGGAAAATTCGAAAGTTTTGAGCCTTAAAAAAACCTGATCAAAGAAAATGATCAGGTTAAAAAATATTTGAAGAAGAAAACTAAAGCTATTGCTTTATTTTATTTTTAAAATTTTTACAGGGTATCCAGTTGATAGAGTTTTTTCTTTTTATGATTATCTGTTTGCTCCTATAATGATAGTTTTTTACAATTTGGGCTATTTAAAAGGATAATAGTACTGGATTATTATAATGGTGAGATTCTATCCTAAGTAGAATTATAACAGTAATTGAAAATATTTTTTTTGCATTAGTTTTTATGACTCTATCAAATATAATTATTTAAAATCAAATCAGCAATAAAAATAAATTTATTTTAATATATAATCACCACAACAGACAATTGTTTCGATTATTACTAATTATCATGTTTCCGCAGTCGCTCAATTCCAATAAAAAAGACCTGCAAAACTGCAGGCCTGATATGTATATTGAGAACAATATTATTATTTCTTTCTTCTTTCAAGTTCTTTTTTGATCAGTCCAAGCTCTCTTCCGGTTTGTCCGGCTACAGAGGTATTTTCCTGGGCTCTTCTCGTCAAATAAGGGACAACATCCTTTACAGGTCCGTATGGAAGATATTTGGCCACATTATAGCCTTTATTAGACAAATAGAAAGTAATATTATCACTCATCCCGTAAAGCTGTCCGAAATACACATGAGGATTACCGCTTTCCAGAGATTTCGCTTTCATTTTATCCATGATCAGCTCAGAAGAGATTTCGTTATGAGTTCCGAAGAACGCTGAAACCTTATCCAAATGATCCATCACAAAGTCGATTCCTGAATTATAGTTTTTATCTGACGCTTCTTTGGTTGGCTGAATCGGATCTGCATACCCTTTTTCTGCTGCTCTGGCTCTTTCTTTTTCCATGTAAGCACCACGTACGATCTTGTAACCGATAAAGTAATTCTTCTCTCTTGCTCTCTGTAGATGAGCTTCCATATATTCCAGTCTTCCGGTTCTGTACATCTGGATGGTATTCCAAACGATAGGTTTCTGCTGGTTATATTTCTCCATCATCTCTTCACAAAGGTGGTCTGCTGCATCCTGCATCCAGGTTTCTTCAGCATCTACCATTACTTTTTTATCATGCTCATGGCAAAGACTGCATACTTCATCAAATCTTTTTACCACTCTTTCCCATTCTTCTTTCTGGCTGGTAGTAAGCTCAGCTCCTTTTCCGACAGCTTCATAAAGATCAATTCTTCCGAAAGCAGTAGGCTTAAACACAATAAAAGGAATCGCCGGATTTCCTACTGAGAATCTTACAATGTCCTTAATTTCTTTGCAAACTGCATCAAAAGTTTCTTCATCTTCTTTTCCTTCAATGGAATAATCAAAAATACTTCCAACTCCTCTTTTGAACAGCTGCTTCACCACTTTCATACTTTCTTCACGGGTTTCACCACCACAGAACTGTGCAAATAAGGTATTTTTTACAATTCCGGTAACGAAAGGAAAGTTATTGTGTACTGTGAAATTCAGAACAGATGTTCCAAGGCTGGTAAGAGCTGGCTGTTCAATCATTTTAAACATCCAGTAAGCCTTTCTCAATTGTGCATCAGACTTATCTGCAAATGCAATTTTAGTATCATTAAAAATGGGCATTCCTATTTATTAAATTTAGTTATGCAAAGGTAATAATAACCTCAGTTTATTTAAAGATTTTTTTTACAATTTATGCTCTATTCCATTTAACAGCATGGCAATGATTCCGACAAAAACCCAGAACCTTAATACATTCAATGTCAGAAAGTTGCTTCTTCTTGAAGCTTTTAAAAGAAGATAAATACATACAATCATGACAAAAAGCCCTCCGGCAAAATAATAAGCCATGAATCCGGTAATGCCGGTTTTTGTAATAATCTTCATTGAAACTGCCATAGTAACTATCAATAAAGATGTCAGAATGATTTTTGTATTTCTGCTTTTAAAATAATTAGGAATAGTAGTATATCCGAAAGCTTTATCCACACTTCTGGTAAGAGTATCTTTCACAATATCAATACAGAGCAGGATAAGAAAGAGAAAGACAGCCATCAGGAAAACCTTTTTGGAAAAGGTTTCGTAGTACACCATCATTCCAAAGAACGGATACAAAGTGAGACTGACAAAAGTAAGGTTGTTTAAGATCAGTATTCTGCTTAGTTTATGGCTGTAAAACCACATAAAGAACTGATAGACTACAAAAAAAGCAAATACATTATGAGAAATCATCCAGGCTACGCCTAAAGAAATAGCACTGAGCGCCAGATAGGCATAAAGAAAATATTTCTGTTTGATGAAACTCTGAACTCGTGTTCTGAAGGGTTTTACTACATGATCTTTCTCCAGATCGTAGAATTGGTTGATAATACCACCCGCCAGAATGGTAAGGACAGTACAGAAAATAATTCCGTGTACTTTGAAATCGAAGACAAATTTTCTGAAAGATTCATCCTGGTTGAACAGGAAAAAAGTAGAAACATAGAGAGCAAACGTCAGGAGAGCTGCTACAAAAAAACGTGCTCCGAGGAGAAAGCCCACGAATTGTGAAAATCTGTAAAATAGAGATTTTGATAAATAGTTTTTAGATTGGAAAGGTTCTTTTTCAGAATTCATTCCAATCTGTTTAAAATCTGTAAATCACTTCTTTTTGGAAGCCGTCAAGCATTTTTTCAGCTTTTGCATAATCTTTTGTAAATCCTAAGATATAGCCGCCTCCACCGCTACCACACAGTTTCAGATAATAAGCATTGGAATCCAGCCCTTTTTTCCAGATATTAAAGATACTTTCAGGGATCATAGGACGGAAATGTTCATAAGCCCAGTGAGAAAGCTTCTTAAGATTTCTGAAGAATGGATTCATGTCCTTTTTAAGGAAAGATTCGATACATGCGTTGTTGTAACGGATGAACTCTTCTTTCAGGGTTTTTCGGAAACCTTCTGTTTTCATTTTTTCAAAGAAAATCTGAATCATAGGTCCTGTTTCGCCAGTCATTCCGGAATCAATCAGGAAAATAGCTCCTTTTCCTTCTTCACCTTCCGGAATATTTACCCTGTCTAAATTTTCTTTATTTTCGATAAGAATTGGCAGATTCATATAACAGATCAATGGATCCATCCCTGAACTTTTTCCATGGAAATAGCTTTCCATTTCACCAAAAACAGCTTTTAATTTTTTAAGATTATCTTTTGAAATGTTTTCAGGATTCAGCTTACTGATTGAATATTTTTCAAAAATAGCAGCGACTAAGGCTCCTGAACTTCCCACTCCATATCCCTGAGGAATATTGGAATCAAAGAAAAGTCCGTTTGAAATATCTTTTTTAAAGCTCTCAATATCCAGCTTAAAGTCGTCGGAAAGATCAAGTGCTGTAAGAAATTCAGAATATTTCTGCAGATGTCTGTTGGAGTTAAGTTCAAAATCAGAACTCAAATCTGAGAATTTCAAAGTTCCTTTATAGAAGCTGTAAGGTACAACAAGCCCCTGGGAATCTTCAATCATTCCGTATTCTCCAAACAGGATTATTTTTGCATAAAATAAAGGGTTGGTCATATTGACAATAAATCTTTTTGCAAAGTTAAAAATTATTCCGCTGAATATAAGCAAAACTCAGGCCGAATTTTTTCTATATAAAGATACGAAAAAAGCCTGATAAAATCAGGCTTTTGTAAAGATTTGTACTATAATTACTGTTTGATCAGCTTTTTATTGATGGTTTGTTTTTCTGTTTCCACAGTGATTACATAGTTTCCTGTCTGAATTGAGGAAAGATTTATTTCCTGTTTATTTCCTTTTAAAGAAGAATCAGAAATAATCAACCTCCCTGCTTCATCATAGATCTTATATCCTCTTAATCTTTCTTTTGAAGACAGCGTTATCATATTTTTGGCAGGATTCGGATAAATGTCTATTGAATTATTTGAGGGATTGATATCTTCTACTGCTAAAACGCTGCAAGAGAAATTTACATTCCAGCCATTTCCTGTAACGCCTCCATCTGAAACAAATTTTACTGTTATTGCTCCTGAGGGATCTGTGGATGTGAACGGACCTGGTATAGTACTTCCACTCAAATTATTTCCATTGGCAAACAATGGTGAAGCCGTAGAAGCCCCATTATACACATACATGTAATCATAGCCTTGTTCAAGATCGAATGCAGTAAACGTCATTGTTAAAGAGGAACCGGACGCAGGATAGAATGTTTTTACTAATTCTTCATTATCTCCATATTGACCTGCTGAGCCTCCTGTGTCCAAGAATTGAATTCCGTCGCACCATGCTCCATCAGTTAAAAACAACTTTGATAGCTGGAATGCATTAGGGCCGCTGCAATTTGTGCCTACATTTAGTCTGTAATAAGTGGCAGGCTGAAGGTTTGTAAAATTAAAAGAAGGTGTATTGGTACTTCCGGAAGATACGAGCGCTCCGTTACTTGTAGTTAATTTATATTTCCATGATGATGAACTTGCGTCTGTAAAATTTGCATTTGCAGAGTTCTGTGTGATATTGGTAATTGTAAAATTGGTCATTGATGCAGGACATGATGCTATGCAATTCGTACCAAGGCATCCTTTTGAATCCACGATATTTCTGACCAATGCTCCAGGCTGCACACCAAAGCCATTCGCAAAATTAATTCCTACGCTGCTTACCAGATGGCAGTAACTCATAATGGTACCACCACCTGCCGGAGGAAGAGCTGCGGTACATCCTTCATTATTTCCTGAAGCTGGTCCACAGCCATCAATAGCTGTATTATTTCCGTTCCAGAAACAGGCGTGAGTATGTGGTGAACCTAAATTATGCCCAAGTTCATGGGTCATAGCTTCTATATTCCATGAGTAAGTGGGTACATTTTGATAATTAAAATTCGTACCGCAGTAAGAATATCTGTAATCGGTACATAATGAATTTACATATGCGATACTTGTTGTGGCAGGATTTCTTAATAATTGTGCCAAATCACCATTAAAAGTGGTTCTGGTGGTTCTAAACTGGTTCAGAATTGTGCCAGGTGATCCTGTATAAGGATCTGTGGTTGTCCAGACAAAAACTTCACTTAATGCTACATTAACATTCTCATTGGCATAAAGTGTTGAAACATTATTATGCATAGCGGTAACCCAATTGGTGGTAGTGGTAGTGTTACTCCCATTTTGGGTATAAGGACCATAACCTGCTTCATAGTAGATCCTTACGCAATTATCTGTTTTTTTGCTAGTATTATCCGGTGTAAAGACAGGTCTCTGAACCTGATTTTCTTTCAGCCCGTCTACATCACAGGCAAACGGGTTAGATCCTGTTAACTTAGAATCTGAATAGCTTACAAAATCTTCAGAATTTTTAGCTTTTCCTACCACTATATTTCCTGATTCAAGGGTAGAAGCAACTCCAACAATGTCGTTATTGAAAAAGCTAAAGGCTGCGATAGAAGCATTATCTCCTTTTACTATTCCCTGATAATAAACTCCAGGCGTATATTCTACGGTTGTTCCTTTATCTGTAATTACTTTAAAATCGCTGGTTAAGATCTGATGTCTGTACATTTCAAGAATGATCTGTCTCCCGTCATCAAAAGGAAAAGAAATTTCAATAAAATCAGGTTTATCTTTGATTAATCTTTTTAATTCTGCAGACTTTAAAGACATTACAGTGATGTCTGTTGCTGCTTTTTTGTATTCGGCTGTTTTATCTGCAGATTTATTCGTTTCAAATAAGTCATACGTTTTAAATTCTAATTTTCGATTATGAAATTCTAAAACTTTTTGAGCGACCGGTTTTAAATTCTGAGAAAAACCTAGCACAAAACACTGCAAAAAACAAATTAATAGAAAATTCTTCATGATTTTGATAATTTTGTCATTTTTACAAATAAACAAAAAAAATCAACACATAGTGAAAAACAACTACTATATTCTAGTATTTATAGAAATCATATAACGAAATCCAATCAAAAAACCTAATAAATGTTTTTTATTCTTTAGAATAAAAAAAGACGTTAAAAATAACGTCTTTCAATTTTATAATGTTTCTCTGTCTTTTCTCATTTTAACCTTCAGGAATCTGATTAAAATCAATCCTGCGGCAAAGAATATGGTCATGGACAATGCTGCAATACGCATATTATTGAAATGCTCGATCAATGTTGCAAAGATAAATGTTCCGATAATAATGGCAATTTTCTCCAATACATCATAGAAACTGAAGTAAGTAGTGTTCTCCATTGAGTTTTCCGGAAGTAATTTTGAATAAGTAGATCTGGACATTGCCTGAAGACCACCCATTACCAAACCTACTACTGCAGCCACTCCATAAAACTGGTATTCAACGGTCGGGTTTTCTTTATTCAGGAAATAAGCCCAAAGACAAGCCACAATCCAAAGGATGATTGCAATTGAAATAACATTTTTATTACCAATTCTTTTGGATAATCTTGAGAAAATAACGGCTCCAATGATTGCTTCGATCTGAATCACCAAAAGAGTTCCGATCAGTTTATCCTGAGCAAGATTAATTTCACTTTTCCCGAATAATGTAGCCATAAGGAAAATGGTCTGCATTCCTACACTATAAAAAAAGAAACTCGACAGGAAGAATTTCAGATTTCTATCTTTGAAAAGTTCTCCCCCTACTTTAAAGAGTTCGTGAAAACTTTCTTTTGCAATATCTTTATAGAAGTTCAGATTATCTTTAAATACCTCAAAGAAACCACCTTGTTCTTCATGTCTTTTGAAGATATTCTTATAGTTTAAAAGCACTAAATCTTTAGGAAGTTTATCTTTCACATCTCCAAACTGAGGAAGGTGCTTGAATGTATATTGAGAAAAACCGAACCACCACGCTCCTGTTAACAGAAAACTGATTCTTGTAAACAATAGCTGCTGAGCTGCCCCTTTGGCAAAAACCTGAATCAATACTAAACAGATTACCACTAAAACTACAGAACCGATATATCCATAAACATACCCTCTTGCAGAAAGAGCATCCTGTCTGTCCGGTGTGGCAATATCCGGAAGGAAAGAGTTGTAAAATACCAAACTTCCCCAGAAACCGACACTGGCTGTAATACTGAATAAAAGTCCCAGAAATACGTTATGCATTCCCGTAAACATGGCCAATCCCATACAAGATGTTGCTCCAAGATAACAGAAAAACTGCAGGAAAGACTTTTTATTTCCAATCGTATCGGCTAAAGAAGACAGAAATGGAGACAGTAATACTACAACAAAAAATGATATGGTAAGGGAATATCCATACACGGCATCCGGCTGATATTCTTCTCCGAAAATTCTGATCATATGCCTTACCGGAACATCAATCCATGTTTTGGTTTCTGCCACGTATTCTTTTTTCTCGTAAGCAGTGGTAAGGATAGAGTAATAAATAGGAAAAATAGTAGAGGTAATAACCAGCGAATAAACAGAATTTGCCCAGTCATATACAGCCCAGGCCTTCATAATTTTCGGATTATTCTTTATGTTTTTAGGCTGTCGATTCTCAGTTTCAGACATTTCAAATATATATTAGTAGCACAAAAATAGAAAAACTATGGAACATTCTACGGTTTTTAATATTATTTTGAAAATAATAATTGTAAGGCATTGAAATCATTCATCAAAGTTTTAATCTAATTTATACTTTCTCAGATTAGAGCATATGTGTTGTAAAGTTTAAAACTCTCTCATTCATATCAGTAAATCAACTGATCGGATATACAATCGAAAGGTTCAAAAAATAATGCATAGTAATGTAGGACTGTCAGATAATTTTATCCTATTCTGTAACTAAAAATCGGGGTTCAAAGACCCCGATTTTTATATCTTAAACCACAAAATATGGTTATATCCTTATCAATTATAAGTTTTCAATTACGATAGCAGAAGCTCCACCGCCTCCGTTGCAGATTGCTGCTGCACCGTATTTACCATTGTTTTGCTTCAATACATTGATCAATGTAACGATGATTCTTGAACCTGAACTTCCCAGTGGATGTCCTAATGCTACAGCGCCTCCGTTTACGTTTACTTTAGCAGCATCTAATCCTAAGATCTTGTTGTTTGCCAGCCCTACCACTGAGAAAGCTTCATTGAATTCGAAGAAATCAATATCAGAAACTTCTAATCCTGCTTTTTTAAGAGCGATAGGTAATGCTTTTGCCGGAGCAGTTGTAAAGTTTTCAGGCTCATGCGCTGCGTCAGCATAAGATACGATTTTTGCAAGAGGCTTCAATCCAAGTTCTTCCATTTTTTCTTTGGAAACAAGAATCAGTGCAGAAGCACCGTCGTTCAGAGTAGATGCATTTGCTGCTGTTACGGTTCCTTCTTCTTTTTTGAATACGGTAGGAAGCGTTGAAATTCTGTCAAAGTTTACTGCTTTATATTCTTCATCTTCAGCAAAAATTACAGGCTCTCCTTTTCTCTGAGGAATAGAAACCGGCACAATTTCTTCGTTGAATTTACCTTCGCTCCAAGCTTTTGCTGATCTTTTGTAAGATTCTACTGCGAAGTTATCCTGATCTTCTCTTGTAATATTATAGTCTGCGGCGCATTTTTCTGCACATACTCCCATATGTACTTTGTTGTATACGTCTGTAAGACCGTCAAGTACCATTCCGTCAAGCATTTTGATATCACCTAATTTTGTAGCCACTCTTGCATTGTAATAATGAGGAACTAAAGACATATTCTCCATACCTCCTGCAACAATTACATCAGCATCACCAGCTTTGATAGCCTGCGCTGCCATTGTTACAGCTTTCATTCCTGAAGCACAAACTTTATTAACTGTAGTAGAAGGTGTATTGATTGAAAGACCTGCTCCTAAAGCCACCTGACGAGCCGGCGCCTGGCCTTCTCCTGCCTGAAGAACATTTCCCATATAGATTTCCTGAACAGTATTAGGATCTAAACCGATTTTATCTAATGCACCTTTTACGGCAGTTGCTCCCAGTTTTGTAGCCGGAACTGTTGATAAGCTTCCCATAAAACTCCCCATTGGTGTTCTTACTGCGGAAACAATGAATACTTCTTTCATGTATATAATTTTTATTTAGCTAAAACGGAATAAAGATTCCATTCTTATAGTTAGAATTTATTTCACTTTTATGTATACCAGATCGAATTGAGTCCCTTCAATTTTGGAATTCACTTTCAGAAGATTATCCTGAGTGGCTACTATTTTATTATTGAAGACATCCCCTATCTGTGCTGGATCATTTTTATCGGATTTCTCTATCACGATTGCTTTATAATTGCAGTCATCCACAAAAACCAATGTCGATTTGATATAATCTTTTCCATTATTGAAATATTCGGTTTGAACATTATCTTTAATGGTCATATACCATATTGCTTCCGGATATTTAGGTCTTAAAAACTTCCCTTCTTTTATGTTAGTACACTTAGGTGGATTATCCGGTTTTTTCTGTTCTGTTGACTGGGCATACGTCTGTGCGGCCGTCATCAACAAAATTCCTGCTGAAAATATTTTTAAGAAGTTCATATTTATATTTGTGTTCTATTATTTACTTTTTTACTTCCTCCTGCAAAAACCATCAGAAAAGCCCCTAAAAACTCTACAGCCCAACCCCATTTCAATGTAACAATTCCTGCAAAAGTCTCCTGCCAGGATTTGAAGGGTAAAAAGCTAAAGTATTGCAGCGATTGCATTTTCACAGCAACCAGGGTAAATCCGAATAAAAGAATAAGCAGAATACCAAAAAATCTAACGATTTTAGCACTGTTATTTACAATTCCAAAAACTGCACAAGCGGAAAAGATCCAGCAGGCAATAGCCAGATAATGATCAAGCTTCCAATAGTTCCAGTTCCCTATTACAGGCACATGTACCAAGGGTAGAAAACTACCTGCAATTACTAACAGTAATCCTAATAACTGAATATTTTTCATATTTACTAAAGTGCCAAAATACAAAAAAAAACACACTTTTAAAGAGTGTGTTTTAAAAATACAATTTCACTACACAAACGTTCGTTAGTCACAAAAAAAGATCGCTATTATTATTTATTAGACAAAGAAATAATTTATTTATTATAGAATTAAAAATCACCGCTTACAATTTCAATACCGATATGAATCCATATTTTTCTTCAGCAAAGCTTTAATTATATACAAGGATATGAAAATAAAAAAATTGCATTTTTTTTCAAAAATGCAATTTAATATCTTAATAAATTATAAGTTTCAATTAGTGTTTCACTGATGAAACATCTTCCGGGTTATGTTTATGTTTAAACAGTACGGCAAAGAACACCGCAAGTATTAACGCATATATTGCAAAAGAAAGCCATATCTGCTGCCAGTCTTTTACCATCACCACAGAGGAAAGAGTTCCGTCTGTATTCACTGCTGCGTTGAAGCTCTTCTTTAAAATGTTCAGGAAAGTAGGATTATCAGGGGTTGTCTGCAGATAAGCAGAAAGATCTGAAGCCGTAGAAAACTTGTGGGTAAAGAACTTATCAATAGCCCATCCAGCGGCGTAACTTCCGAAAACCGCTCCAAAACCGTTAGTCATCATCATGAATAATCCCTGAGCTGAAGAACGTATCTTTTTATCGGTAGTCGTTTCCACGAAAAGGGATCCTGAGATATTAAAGAAATCGAAAGCCATTCCGTACACAATACATGAAAGGATGATCAGTGAAAGTCCAAACCCGTCGGGCACCCCATAAGCAAAGAATCCGAATCTTAATACCCAGGCCAGCATCGATATCAACATTACTTTCTTAATTCCGAATTTCTTCAGGAAGAAAGGAATTGCCAAAATAAACAGGGTTTCTGAAACCTGTGAGATGGACATAATAATGGTAGATCTCTTTACTACAAATGAGTCTGCATATTTAGGAAAATGAGCAAATTCACTTAAAAATACGTCTCCATATGCATTGGTAAGTTGAAGTGCAGCTCCCAAAAGCATTGAAAACATAAAGAATAATGCCATTTTATAGTTTCCAAAAAGCTTAAATGCATTCAAGCCTAACTGCTCGGATAATGGTGAGTGTTTGTCAATCAGTTTTTGTGGTGGACATTTAGGAAGGGTAAGGGCATAAATCCCTAAGAAAATTGCTACAACACCTCCAATATAAAACTGACCTTCTGTTTCTTTATTCCCGCTAAGGTTTGTGATCCACATCGCAACAATAAAACCAATAGTTCCCCATACACGAATCGGTGGAAAGTCTTTCACCACATCCAGATTATTATTTTTCAGGATCGTATAAGAAATTGAATTAGCAAGTGCAATGGTAGGCATATAGAAGCACATGGCCAAAAGCATTACTGAAAAGAAGGAATTCGGGTCTGCAGAATGAGGTAAAATAAAAAGAATAACCCCATACAGGATGTGTAATACTGAAAATATGCGTTCCGCATTTACCCAGCGGTCAGCAATAATTCCGGTAATGGTTGGCATAAAGATAGAAGCAATTCCCATTGTTCCGAACACAGCTCCAAACTGAGTTCCATCCCAATGTTTTGTGCCAAACCAGAAGTTTGCCATCGTAATCAGCCAAGCTCCCCAAACGAAAAACTGGAGAAAACTGAGGATGGTCAGTCGTAATTTTAAATTCATAGTTTATATAAAAAGTATCTCTTTAATCAATTTTCTTTTTCCTCCTCTTGATTTCTTCCTGGATTTCAAGGGCGGTATCATAGTCTTCTTCTTTAACAGCTTCATCTAATAATTTCTGAAGCTCTTCCATAGAAATAGATTTTAAGTTATCTTCTGTCTGTACCGTTTCTGAGAATGATTGTTCTTCTTTTGAAACATCTTCCAGTTCCAATAAAATTCCGGCTTCATTTAAAACCTGCTGAGTCGTAAATATTGGCGCGTCAAATCTTACGGCCATGGCAACAGCATCGGAAGTTCTGGCATCAAGAATCAGTTCTTCTTCGGTTACTTTATTTTTAAAGTTGATATTGGAGAAGAAAACTCCGTCTACAATCTGATAGATAATGACAGAAATAAGCTCAAAATTGGCAGAAACTATAAATTTTGTAAATAAATCATGTGTAAGAGGACGCGGCGGATGAATATCTTTTTCCAGTCCGAGAGAGATAGACTGGGCTTCGAAATTTCCTATAACAACAGGTAATTTTATGTGTGTTTCTTCATGCTCCAGTAACAATGCGTACGCCCCCGACTGGGTCTGGCTGTACGATATTCCGCGAATAATTAGCTGCTTATAATCCATAGCTACAAATATAGATTAATTTTTTATTGTGTTTTCACTTTTTTACGCAAAAATAAAAGCCCGGAAAGCCGAGCTTTTATCTGTATTGTTGATGATTGTCAAACGTCAATAGTGAATTTTGCTTCGCAAGTGAATTATTTAATTAAAAATTGACGAGCAAAGCGAATTGACTATTCACAATTCACTTTCTTATCCTTTTATTGCTTTAATTTTCTCTGTTAGTGCAGGAATAATCTGGAAAGCATCTCCTACTACTCCGTAGTCAGCAGACTTGAAGAACGGTGCTTCAGGATCACTGTTGATTACCACGATAGTTTTTGAAGAGTTTACTCCGGCAAGGTGCTGAATCGCTCCTGAAATCCCTACCGCAATGTAAAGATTCGGAGAAATAGCTTTTCCTGTTTGCCCTACATGCTCTGTGTGAGGTCTCCATCCGATATCAGAAACGGGTTTAGAACATGCTGTAGCTGCTCCTAAAACGTTTGCCAGATCTTCGATCATTCCCCAGTTTTCAGGTCCTTTCATCCCTCTACCAGCAGAAACAACAACTTCAGCTTCTTTAAGGTCTAATTTACCTGAGCTCTGCTCGTGAGAAATTACTTTAGTATCTTCATTAGCTACCGATAAGTTTCTTACTTCTTCAGAACCTGATACTGCATTTTCTTTAACACCGAAAGCGTTTTGAGAAACAGTAACGATTACTCCGTTCCCTTCTGCTTTTGCATGCATGAAACCTTTTCCGGAGAATGCTCTTCTTTTTACCTGGAAAGGAGAAAGGCTTTCAGGAGCTTCCAATGCGTTAGTAATTAAAGAATAGTTCTTCATTACCGCAAGCATAGGAGCAATGGAAGAAGCATCAGTAGTGTGAGGGAAAACGATGATATTTCCGTCTGCTACTTCACTTACAGCCTGTGCAAATGCTTTTGCTGAGAAATTTTTAAGACCTTCGTCTTTGATATTGATTACGTTTGATGCTCCATATTTGTATAATAAATCTGAAGAATCTGTTGGGTTTACAGAGATTGCCGTAACGGTATCTCCTGCTTTATCAGCGATAGCTTTAGCATAAGAAACTGCTTCGAAAGCTGCTTTTTTGTAAACTCCGTTTATATTTTCTGCGTATACGAATACTGCCATTTCTAATTTGTTTAAGGTTTAACGTCCAAGATTCAAGGTTATCCAATTCTGAATAGTAATGAAATTCAGATCATGTCTGATGACATCACATTTTATCCTGAATCTTTTTACTTTTTACTTGATTCTTATTAAATTACTTTAGCTTCTTCGTGAAGTAATCTTACCAATTCATCAAGATTATCCGGAGAAACCATTTTCACAGCAGCTCTTGGCGGAACGCTGTCATAAGATACTCCCTGAACTTTTACTTCTGAAGAAGAAGGTTCTACTACCTGCAAAGGTTTTGTTCTTGCAGACATAATTCCTCTCATATTCGGGATGATAAGATCTTTCTCATCTACCAATCCTTTCTGACCTGCAATAACTGCCGGTAATTTTACTGAAATAGTTTCTTTTCCTCCTTCAATTTCTCTTACTGCAGTAGCTTCGCTTCCGTTAACGTCTAATCCTACTGAAGCGTTTACGAAAGGCTGGTTTAATAACTGAGCTACCATTCCCGGAACAGAACCTCCATTATAATCGATAGATTCTTTTCCGCAAAGGATAAGATCATATCCTCCGTTTTGAGCCACAGCTGCAATTTCTTTTGCTGTAGAATAGCTGTCTTTCGGATCAAGATTTACTCTTACCGCATCGTTAGCACCAATTGCCAAAGCTTTTCTGATTACAGGCTCTGTAGCAGCATCACCTACGTTGATTACTGTTACTGTTGCTCCCTGAGATTCCTGAAGTTTAACCGCCTTTGTCAACGCAAATTCGTCTAGAGGGTTGATTACCCACTGAATTCCGTTTTTGTCGAAAGCAGATTTATCTGCTGTAAAGTTAATTTTGGAAGTAGTATCCGGAACACTACTAATGCAAACTAATATTTTCATATGTTGTTCTTAATTTTTTTATTGGTCATATGTAACCTTAAGGTTTCACGTTTACTATTTTATTTTTCCTTTAATGCATAAAATCATGACAATTTATGCAGAGATTTTGTTTGAATTAATTTTTGCTAATATAAATAAAAAATATATTATGCATGCATAATACTTATTAAATTATTATTCAATACATTAGATGTAGTTACTTAGCTGGTTTCGTTGCCCTAAACTCTATTTTACTTGGCAAAACTCTTGGATTCATCTTCAAAATATCCAATATAAGATTCCCAATATCCTCAGGCTGGATCTTCCAACTGTCCTTTTCAGACGGAATATTTCCATTAAAATGGGTTGCCACAGATCCCGGCATGATCACAGTAGATTTAATATTGTATTTTCTTAAATCGATCATGGCAGCCTGTGTGAAACCTACCACTCCGAATTTGGAAGCATTGTATCCTGTTCCGTTTTCAAAGAAATTAGCACCTGCAAGGCTGGAAATGGTAATATAGTAACCTTCTGTCTTTTTTAACTCTTCCACTGAGGCTTTTAAAGTATAGAAAACACCTGTAAGATTGGTTTCTATCATATCATTCCATTCTTCTGCCGTAAGTTCATCTACAGGCTTAAAAATCCCCAATCCTGCATTGGCAATGATATAATCCAGTCTTCCGAATTTTTCAACGGTATATTTTACAGCCTCCTGTTCGCTTTCCAGACTTCTTACATCAGAAACAATTCCCAATACATTCTCAGAATATTGCTTAAGTTCTTCTTCCGCCTTTATTACATCATCTCTTTTTCTTCCTGAAAATGCCACAGCAATGCCATTTTCAAGTAAAATTTTTGCAATCCCGAAACCTATTCCTTTGGTTCCTCCTGTTATATAAGCTGTTTTTTGATCTGACATATGATTGAAATTTTAATTCTCTAAAATAACAAAAACGCTCCAATTGGAGCGTTTTGCTGATCCTAAGATTTATCAGTAATTATTTTTTGATGAACTTCTCTGTAAAGTTTCTTCCTACTGTTTCTACATTCAGTAAATAAGCTCCGGCAGCCAGGCTGCTAACATTTACCTGATCTCCGTTTAATGTTACCTCCACTCTCTTTCCAGACATATCATATACTTCAACATGTTTGATTTTGTTTGGAGTTGTGATTTTTACAACATCAATAGCGGGATTCGGATAGATAGACAGTTTTATGTCATTTTTCACTGCGTCTTTTGTAGACAATGCAGCTTCACTATTAATTTTGATATTATCGATATAAGCTGATCCTAATGAATTATTATGTACGAAACGAAGCTGGTTTATATTCAAGGAATTTACTGCTGATCCTGTATAGATCAGTATGTTATTAAGGTAATACCGCACATCTGTGGCACTTCCAACTACTTTCAAGCGATACCAGGTATTCGGCAGCCAGGCTGAGGGTATAGAAATAAGATTCTGTATGCCAGATAACATATCGAGGACCTTTATCCATCCTGTCTTTCCAAAATCCAATCTTACAACAAACTCGTCATCAGTATTGTTTACTCCCTGAAAACCAAAATCTGAGCCATTGAGCTGTGACATATTGATATCGAATGATACAGAAAAATTATTGTAGGCCAAAGGGGTTGAAAGGTTATAAAATCCCCCGATAACAGGTTCATTTTGAGTTCCATACGTATTTTCTTTCACGATTCTCAGGGAACGGTTTCCATCACTGGCTTTATCTGAATTGATGGTCTGATGGGTTACATTTTCCGGCACACCTCCAGTAGGAGTACTGATCCAACCTGCCTGCCCATTAATATCTCCAACGTTGAATCCCTCAATAGGTTCAAAGGATATGGTTTGTTGGGCAAAAATGCATAAAGATGATAGTAAAAATGCAATTGAGTAGAATATTTTCATGGTGTTTCAAGTTTTGTAATAAATTTATAAACTTTCCTTGAATGAAAGAATAATTTATTAATAAATAAAAACAAAACATTTATTTTTAATCTTTTACAATGAATAATTCAATATCGCTAAGATTATAAAACACAAAAAGAGGTGTTCCCTTATGAAACACCCCTTTCTTATTATGATAATGTCTCGTCCTAACATAGCGTTACATATAAAAAAGTTATGTTATGGAACAATTTAATAATCAGTATGTAAAACGTAGTCAAAAAGATTACAGTTTATCCTTTAAATTAGCCGTAGTGGGTGAAGTAGAAAGTGGTTCGCTTGGAAATCGGGCAGCCATGCGCAAATATGGTATCCAGGGACATGGTACTATTACCGAATGGCGGAGAAAATATGGTAACTTTGATATAGACAACCATTCACAAAGTAAATCTATGCAAACCCCCGAACAAAAAATTCAAGAGCTTCAAGAGAAAATAAAGCGATTGGAACGTCAGAATGGATTCCTTGAAAACCGTTTAACAGAGTCGGAAGACAAAGCTTTGATTTTAGATAAGCTGATTGATCTGGCAGAAGAAGAATATTTAATTAAGGTAAGAAAAAACTTCTCTCCCGATCAATCCAATCTATCAGCAAAGAAAACCAAAAAGCGATAAGCTATCTTTGCGGATTGGTCGGGATCAACCGACAGTATTACTATCGTAGCTTTTGGCTTGTTAAAGAAAAAAGGAACAGAGCTGATCAGGTTATTAATCTGGTGAATAATTTACGGGGCATGATGCCTCGCCTGGGAACAAGGAAGCTTTATCATATGCTCCAACCCTCGCTGGGCAGATTGAATGTAGGAAGAGATAAACTCTTCAGGATTCTAAAGGCTAATAATATGTTGATAAAGCCTAAAAGAAATTATCGAATAACCACTGATTCCCATCATCGGTTCAGAAAGCATAAAAATCTGATAGAAAAAATTTCATTAGAGCGGCCTGAACAGGTCTGGGTCTCAGATATTACTTATATTGGAGACAGAGACCGTAATTGTTATCTTGCTTTGATAACCGATGCTTATTCAAAGAAGATAATGGGGTATGATGTTTCTGAGAGTCTGGCAGCAGAAGGTGCTCTCAGGGCACTGAATAGAGCCTTAAAGCAAAGAATGTATAGTAATAAAAGTCTGATTCATCATTCGGACAGAGGATTACAGTATTGTAGTACAGAATATCAGAAAGCATTGCAAAAGAAAAATATTAAACCTTCAATGACTGAAAGCTATGATCCATATGCTAATGCAATTGCAGAGAGGGTAAACGGTATACTCAAGCAGGAGTTCTTCTTAGAAGATTATCGTGTCAATATACAAACTATGAGATTACTGGTAAAAGATGCTATTGCTATTTACAATACAAAAAGACCACATTGGTCATGTTATATGAAAACCCCTGAACAAATGCACAAACAAAATAGGGTAAGAATAAGAACATATAAAAAACAAATATAGTTGTCGGAACAATCCAACAACTATATCATAAATATTAGTATTTTTATATTATTAATCTGTAACGATTATTTAGGACTAGTCATAAATAATTCCTATTTTTTAATAAATTTTCTTGAGTATGTTGTAGTACCAGCCGTAATATTGATCAGATAAGCTCCTTTATCCAGGTTTTGCACATCTATTTTATCATTATTCAAGACAGCATTCACTTTTCTTCCCATACTATCAAAAATTTCCGTTTTGATAATCCTGAATTTCGATTTTAAGTGTATGTAATCAGAAACCGGATTAGGGTAAATAGTCAGTTCTGAAGCCAAATTGGTTTCTGAAACACTAAGTAAAGATTCCTGAGTAATCCGTACAGTATCCAATGATATAGCTCCGGGCGCATTCGAAGAATTAAACTGTCTAAAGTATATCTTAATATCCTGTCCTGCATAACTTGATAAATTGATACTTTTTGCTTCAGCATTGTTGCCAATTGTTATATCTTCTTCAAGAACAGGTGTTTCTGTACCTGTAAATGAATTTCCTGCAGGTAGGATATAGACGGCATAATGATTGTTCGGTTGCCAAACTCCCCCTGCCGTAAGTGTGCCTATAAGAAAAGTCAGAGAATAGGAATTTCCTGTCTGCAGATTAATAGCTGGAGATATCAAAAGTTCATCAGATGAAGTATCAAATAATATCAGAGTTGCCATTTTCCCTGAAAAACCATTATAAGAATTGACTCCCAAGTCAATGACCTCCCATTTAGAAAAAGTTCCACTACGATCTATTGCTTCCCAATTAGCTGGAATCTCTTGATCAGCAGTCGAATCAAATGTTTCTTCAAAAATTACAGTTTGGGCATTTATTAAATTAAACGATAATGCCGTACTTAAGGCTACCATAAAAAATAATACTTTTTTCATATGAATGTTTTTTAATGTTATTAAATACATAATTGAAACTTCAAGTTATTTACATATAAAATAAAATCAAACTTTTACTGAATGAAAATTAGCACACCCCTGAAAAAACATATGAAATGCTTAAAAAAAAAGATTATTTTAAAGCATTAATGATAATAATGACAAAAAAAATAAGACACCCTGTTAACAGAATGTCTTATTTTTTCTTAATATTTGTTGTATCATATTATTACTTTGAATAATTCTCAAAGAACAATGGAATACTTTCAATCCCTTTATAGAAATTGAACAGCCCATAATGTTCATTTGGAGAGTGGATGGCATCAGAATCCAACCCAAAGCCCATTAATACAGACTTAGCTCCTAAAACCTGCTCAAACATGGCTGTAATCGGAATACTTCCTCCTCCTCTGTACGGAAGAACTTCTTTTCCAAATACAGCTTCCATTGCCTGTTTTGCAGCAGCAAATTCTTTTGTATTGGTTGGTAAAACGTAGGGCATTCCTCCGTGGTGAGGCGTTACTTTTACTTTTACCGTGTCCGGAGCGATTTTTTCGAAATATTTCGTGAATTTCTCTGTGATTTCCTGGGGAGTCTGGTAAGGAACCAAACGCATTGAGATTTTAGCAAAAGCTTTTGAAGGAATTACTGTTTTAGCGCCTTCTCCTGTATATCCTCCCCAGATTCCGTTGCAGTCTAAAGTAGGACGGATAGAAGTTCTTTCTAAAGTAGTATACCCTTTTTCACCTTCGATATTGCTTAATCCGATTGATTTTTTAAATTCTTCCGGATTGTCTTTCAGTGTGTTCATTTCAGCTCTCTCAGCATCTGAAACCGTTTCAACATTGTCGTAGAACCCGTCAATGGTGATATGACCGTTTTCATCGATCAGATTAGCAATCATTCTGGAAAGAACGTGAATAGGATTCGGAACTGCTCCACCATAAAGACCTGAGTGTAAGTCTCTGTTTGGTCCTTCCACTTCTACTTCTACATAGCTTAAACCTCTTAAACCTGTTGTTACAGTTGGTTGTTCGTTGCTGTAGATATGTGTATCGGAAATTAAGATACAGTCACACGCTAATTTCTCTTTATTTACATTTACCCAGTCGCCTAAGCTTACAGAACCTACTTCTTCTTCTCCCTCCAAGATAAATTTAACATTACAAGGAAGAGCATTGGTCTTCATCATGGCTTCAAAAGCTTTCAAATGCATGAAGAACTGTCCTTTGTCATCAGCAGAACCTCTGGCAAAAATTGCTCCTTCAGGATGTAATTCAGTTTTCTCAATATAAGGCTCGAATGGCGGTTTTGTCCATAATTCCAACGGATCTGCCGGCTGAACATCATAATGCCCATATACCAATACTGTAGGTAAGGTTTTATCTAAAATTTTCTCCCCGAAAACAATTGGATACCCTTTTGTCTGGCACACTTCCACATTGTCAGCTCCAGCATTTTTAAGGTGTGCTGCCACTACCTCTGCACATTTCAAAACGTCATCTTTATACGCCGGATCTGCAGAAATAGAAGGAATTCTCAATAACTCAAATAATTCATCCACGAAACGCTGTTTGTTTTCGTTGATGTAATTTAATGTCTCTTGCATTGTAAAAATTTATTTTGTTAAAATTAAAAAAAATGCCCGGCAGGGACAAACAAAAAGAAAGGATTTTCCCAATCTTGTGCTAATGAACCTTATAGCCTTCTTTTTAATAAAAAATGCCCTGCAGAAACAGGGCACTTATATATTTTGTACTTCTAATTAGTGTTCAGCTTTTGGAGCTTTATCAGCTTCAGCAGGTTTTACTGCAGCAGTACTGTCTGTTTTTGGAGCAGCAGCTTCTGGTTTCGCATGAGCCTCTTCTTTGTGCTCAGCAGCTCCGGCTTCATGCCCGTGAGCTTCTCCCTGAGGAGCGTCAGAATATCTTTCTACTCCTTCTTCAAGTTTTAAAGTAGCTTTGTTTCCTCCTTGCGGAACTTTTTTACAGCTTACCGCTACCGTTGCAATCGCTAAACATATAACTAATTTTTTCATATGTAAAATTATTTTTTTTAAAAGGTAATATGAAACCGTGCTATTTTCAATCTATTCTGACCGTCCAAACAGCAAGCGATTACATGCTTCAATTTTTGATTGCCCAAAAGTAAGAAATCCTGCTTTTTTCGGCAACATTTTTATACTGATTTTAATATTATTTTCCCTTTTTTGGATTGGGTAAAAATAAGATACTGATCTCCTCCGTCTTTTAAACCGTATTTCTTTTTGATTTCTTCAGGTTTCAAAGGGTAATTTTTTGCAATAATATTAAACTGCCCTTTCTTTTTAATACTTTTAGAATCAACAGATTCCATTTCAAAAGTTCTGCCGGGAAAGTTCTCAATTTTTTCACTGGAAGTATAAAGATGGCTGTTAGGATGAAGCTTTTTCAGGGCAAATTTTTGAGAAATCAAATTAAAGACTCCTGCCTTCAAAATGGAATGATTGGGAATATAAATATAGTTTTCCGGTTCAGAATATTCCGATTCCGCAGTTTCTTCTTCCCCAAATGTAAAGCTAAAGACAGGTTCACTGCTGTCCAGGTTCACACAATTACAAATGATCTTGTCCGCATTTTCGCTGGAAAGCAATACAACTACTTCTTTCACATCATTTTTGAGGGCAATAACATCAATCCTTGAAATACCCGGAAGTACTGAAACAAGATATTTAAGATCAATAAGCGGGGAAAGTTTAATAATTACCTGACTGGAAACAGAACGCAGTTTTTCGTGAATTTCCAGAATATCAGGTGACAGATCTTCCAAAAGAAAAACTTTGTTTTTTTGTTCATCTCTTCTGGCCGGATCAAGATAAATGACATCAAAGCGTTCCTGATTCCTGCTCAAAAAATCTTCAAGTGTAAGATTGATAAATTTCGCCTTACGACCTAAAATACGCCAGTTATTTTCAACAATATTTAAAAGCTCAGTATTTTGTTCTACTAAAGTGATATCGTCAAAATTTTGAGACAGATAAAAGGCATCAATCCCAAAACCGCTCGTGAGATCAATGAATTTATTTCCTTTCAGCATTTCAGATTTATAAAGAGCTGTCTTTTCTGAAGATGACTGTTCCAGATTAAGCTGTGGCGGAAAAAGAATTCCTTCTTTTAAAAGAAATGGAAATTTTCTTTCTGCAACCTGTTTTCCTTTGATCTGCTGCACAATTTCATGCATGGAAAACTCTGGAAACGGAGATTTTTTTAATAACAATGAGTGCAGATCTGTTTTTAGATTTGCATTAATATAGTTTTGAATTTCTTTGTTTAGTAATTTAACCACAGATTTTCACAGAATTACACAGATGATTATGTTTTATATTTTAAAGGATGCCAAATAAATTATGTGCAATCATCTGAGGAAATCCATGTAATCTGTGGTGAAATTAAAGTATCCTACAGTTTTCATAAACTTTCGAAGATGATTATTCTTTATTTTTTAGTCTAACTTTCCATTTATCTTTCTAAAAATACTTTTATCAATATAGTCTGTATTAAAGTTAACTAAAATCCCTAATTTCAAATTTGTTAGTTTTAAATATGTTAATAATTGCTGATGATGGATATTTGATATTTCAGTAACTGCCTTAACTTCTATGATTATTTTATCTTCAACAATTATATCTGCTATAAAACTTGAATCAATAAATACATCTTTAAATTTAATATTCATTGAAACTTGGGTCTGTACCCTTAAACCATTATTTTCCAGCTCATAAGCTAAGGCTTTTTCATAAACTTTCTCCAAAAGACCTGGACCTAGTTCGTTGTAAACAGAAAATATAGATTTTCTGATATAAAAACTTATCTCATTTTCTTTCATTACATTGTATTTGTATCAAAAGTACAATATTATGAGATACACTATAGTTTCTTAATTTAACCAAAATTCAAATAGAACTTATATTTCAACTTTAACTGGTTTTAATTTTATATAATTGTTCATATTTAAGCTTTTGATAAAAAAAATTCACAGAATATTATGAATAATCATCTGTGAAAATCTGTATAATCTGTGGTTAAAATATTATTCAAACATTTCAGCCCAACGAACGGGTTTTATTTCTTTTTCGCTGTAAAGATCTGCAATAGACTTTTTAACGTCTAATTTAGGGTACATATTCACTCCTATCAGCTTTATTTTCCCTTCTTCAATCCATTGCTGTTCTTCAATGGCATGATCGTAGATCTTTTTCTGAATAACTCCCTGTTTCAACAGTTCAAGATATCCACCAGCCTCTTCTATTTCAACAAATAAAGCCCATGCTTTTTCTGCAAACTGTCGGGTAATATCTTCAACATAATAACTTCCGTTAGAAGCATCTTCAAATACGTTGATGATACTTTCATAAGCCAAAACAATCTGCTGTTTGAAAGAGATTTCTTCCGAGTTATCCGTACTTCTGTCTACAAGATAATTGTTAGAAAAAACAGCATCTGCTCCACCGATCATTGCAGAAGCAAGTTCCAGGGTAGAACGGATCAGGTTGTTTTCATTATCAGAAACGGCCTTATTTCGAAGGGAAGTCTCTGCAAATATATAAGGAACTTCATCCAGACCGTATTCTTTTGAGAGTTGGTTAAAAACGATCTTAAAAGCTCTCAGTTTAGCCATCTCAAAGAAATAACTGCTTCCTACTGCTATTCTGAATATGAGTTTATTTAAAATTTCGGATCCATAAACTTCTACTAACTCCTTAGCTTTTGCCAGGGCAATTCCAAGCTGTTGATAGATGGCTGCGCCGGCATTCTGGTGGAGTGAAATATCTACACAAATATTTCTTTTAAAATCTTTTGACAGTAATTCTTTTACCAGTTGATCATCTATGCTTCCTTCTTTTTCATTAAAAACATCGATCAGCGAAAAATACTGATCTTCTTCTGTAGGACTGATGTGCCCTGCCAGATCTTTATTATTAACAAAAAGAGTTTTTTGATCCAGATTTTCTACATTCTGATCCAGCATAAATGCAAATACTTCTTCTTCCAGACTTTCATGATATCTAGCTACCAAATGAGTACTTTCTTCAACCCTTGGCAGGTTTACCAAAGGTTTCTGAACCTCTGTGTAAAAAGGCTTCACCTCTATTCCTTCCAGATTTTGTTTCTCTAAAACAGGGTAAATATCCTCTGTTTTAAGCTGTTTTTTGACTAGATTTTCCCAGTTTGAAAGTATATCTGTATTTGACATTAGTTTTTTATTATTTGTGAATTACCAATAGTGAATTTTGCTTCGCAACTGAATTTTTTAAAAACTAAAAATCCATTTCATCATTAATGTAATTCTATTCAACTTTTATTATTTTTTAGCCACTTTTGTGCTGTCTACCACCAGAATGAAGATCTCTTCATTCGGTTTTTTCATAAAATAATTTTCTCTTGCGTATTTTTCTTTCTCCGATTTGTTGTTCATCAGTTTTTTATAAAAAGCATCGTTTTTCTCATATTCTTTTTTATAATAATCCAATTGCTCTTCATATTTATGAATCTCACCATTTAGTTCATTAATGACAAGAAATGAAGTTTTATCGAAAAAAATCATCCATACCAAAAACAGACAGATCGTAATGGTATACTTGTTCAAAACATATTTCTGGATAAGTTTGAATGTTTCAGATTTCGGCTGAATGTCTTTGATAAGGTTGTTTTCTTCCATTTTTTTAATGTTTTTTCAACGAGTTTTTAATAACAGTAGTTAAAAAATCAATGGCTACGGAATTTTGTTTCATATTGGGGATAATAAGATCGGCCTCATTTTTAGACGGCTCTATGAATTCCTGATGCATTGGTTTCAATGTGGTCTGATAACGGTGCAATACCTCGCTCAGATCTCTTCCTCTTTCCTGAGTATCTCTTCTGATCCTCCTGATTAATCTTTCATCAGAATCAGCATGAACAAATACCTTCAGATCAAATTCTTTCAGTAATTCTTTGTTGGTAAGAACAAGAATTCCTTCTACTACCAGTACGTTTTTAGGTTCTACAGTGACATGATCTCCTGTTCTGGAATGGGTAACAAAGCTGTAAATCGGCTGTTCAATCGGTTCATTATTTTTTAAAGCTTTTACGTGTTTTATCAGTAAGTCAAAGTCTATTGATTTTGGATGGTCGTAGTTCAGAGCTTCTCTTTCCGTCAATGTAAGACCTTGGTTGTCGTGATAATAATTATCCTGAGAGAGGATATTCATTCCCTCAATATCAAGCTGCTGAAGTATCTTATCAACAACTGTAGTTTTGCCGGATCCTGTACCACCGGCAATTCCTATTACAAGCATTGTTTTTTTGTTTCTTTATAGTTGGTACAAATATACTATTTTAGATAAAATATGACAATGTAAGAGTATTGAGAAATTAAAAGATTAAAGCATTTAAAAATTGAAAGATTAGCCGAAAGTCTTTCAGTCTTTGTGATTCGTTGCTATCCCTCTGCTTTCTGCTTCGGATTCCATAAAAAAATCCGACAAATTGTCGGATTTTTATTTTATACGATTTCGCTTGTTAATTCACGCGAAATTAATTTTTCATGCATAGGCTTCAAAACATCCATTGAGCCTGTTTTTACGGTGCATTTGCCTTTGTAGTGAACCAGCATGGTACACTGCTCAGCCTGTTCCAACGTATGCTTGCATATTTCGATCAGGCAGTCTATTACGTAATCAAATGTATGAATATCATCGTTATGCAGTACCAGTTTATAAACTTCATCTGTATCATCTAAGACGAGAACTTCTTCCTCGTACTGACGTTTTGGGTTTTCGTAGTCTTTTATGCTGTTATAAAAACTCATTCTTATTCTTTTAAACTTCTCCAATTTTATCTGCTAAATGGTCAATAGCATTGGGTTCCTGATATACCAGCTCCACAAGTTCCACACTCTTATTATTCATTTTCAGGATCTTGAAGTGATAATTTTCAAGATCAAACTCCTGGTTTTCTTCCGGAATTTCTTCCAGTTCATGAAGAATAAATCCGGCCAATGAATTGTATTCGCTTTCTTCGGAAAGAGGAAGCCTTTTGGGTAAAAACTCGTTGATTTCGTCCAAAGGCTGCGTAGCCTGCACCCAATAAGTATTATCCGCTATTTTGTCAACGATTTTTTCTTCGTCATCTTCTTCATCCTGAATTTCTCCCACAAGTTCCTCAAGAATATCTTCTAATGTGATAATCCCTTCAGTTCCACCAAATTCGTCAATAACAATAGCAATATGCTGTTTTTTAAGCTGGAACGTTTTCAATAAGTCTGAAACTTTTTTGCTTTCTACCACGAAAAAGGCATCACGCATTAAATCTTTAAGGTCTTCATGGTCAAGATCTCCTTTTCTCTTCACAAATTCTCTTATAATTTCCTTTGTGTAGAAAATTCCAATAATATTGTCAATAGAATCGATATATACAGGAATACGGGAATATCCGCTATCCATGATCTTATTGATAATGTCATTGACATCTTCTTCAAAGTCTATGGAAGTAATATTCTGTCTTGGAACCATGATCTGCTTGGCAGAATGATCTGTAAAATCAAATGCATTTTTAATAATTTCGTAGTTCTCTTCTTCAATCTCACCGCTGTCTGCACTTTGTTTCACCAAGAGCTGAAGTTCTTCCGTAGAGTGAATTTCCTGTTCGGAAGCGGGATGAATTTTTACAAGTCTTAAGAAACCATTTGACATGGAGTTCATCAACCAGATAAACGGTTTAAAAATCGTATAGAAAACTCTCAACGGAACAGCTGTTGCCATTGTAGTTGCTTCGGATTTTCTGATCGCGATTGATTTTGGTATAAGCTCACCAAACACAATGTGCATGATGGTGATTAATACAAAACTGGTCACCACTGAAATTGTGGTAATTGTTGTTTGGGTCAAGTCTATATTAAACGAATGAAAGAGGCTTTCAACCACGTGGTGCAAAGCACTTTCTCCCACCCAACCAAGGGCAAGGGACGCCAATGTAATTCCTAATTGTGTAGCAGAAAGATATTCATCAAGATGTTTGATGATATGTTCTGCCTGCTTGGCCATAGAGTTTCCTTCTGCGGCTTTTAACTGAATTTGTGAGTAACGAACTTTAACAATTGAAAATTCTGCGGCTACGAAGAAGCCATTGAGTAAAACAAGAAATAAGGCCAGCAAAAGCCTGACTATGTCCGAGTCCATTTAGAGATTGTATAAATTTTATTAGCTACAAAGATATGCAAAATAAAAATAACCTGAATCCGGGATAGATTATTTCGATGAAGTAATTTTCGGAACAGAAACTGACACTATAAAATACCGCTATTTTCAAATAAAAAAAATAATTGGAACAACTACTCATTTTTTAACAGAAACAATATTTTTAAGTGGTAAATATCCGTTCAGCCTTCCACAAACAAAAAAGCACCGATAATTTCGGTGCTTTTATTGGTATAATAAAATAATTCTTTATGAATTTTTCAAAGCTTCTGCTCCGGAAACAATTTCCAGGATCTCGTTGGTAATTGCAGCCTGTCTTGCTTTGTTGTAGAAGATCACAAGATCATTCTTTAAAGCCTGAGCGTTGTCTGTTGCTTTGTGCATTGCAGTCATTCTCGCTCCGTGCTCAGACGCTACTGAATCTAAGATGGCTTTGAAAACCTGAGTTTTGATAGACTTTGGAATCAAATTATCCAGGATTTCAGCTCTGTTAGGCTCAAAGATATAATCTGTTTCAACCTGTGGCTCAGTATTTTCCGGCATTGAGATGGGAAGAAGCTGTTCTGTAGTTACTTCCTGAGTAGCAGCATTAACGAATTTGTTATAGATAACATAAACTTCGTCAAATTTACCTTCTTTGAAGCTCGTCATTACCCCTTCAGCGATATGAGCAACTGCATCAAAACTCAGATTATCATAAACAGAACTTCCATTAGTATATACAGTACGGCTTTTTCTTACAGCATCATATACTTTTTTACCTACAGGAAGAACTTCAACCTCGTATTGAGCGTTGTTCTGGAACTGAAGGTTAAGCTCTTTTACGATAGAAGAGTTAAAAGCTCCCGCAAGACCTCTGTTTGAAGTAACAGCGATGAATAGTACTCTTTTAACCTCTCTTTTCTGAGCATATACAGAAATCTGATCAGGATCAGAGCTAGAATTTACATTCTGGATAAGCTCCTGTAATTTTTCAGAATAAGGTCTTAACATTACGATTGCATCCTGTGCTTTTTTAAGTTTCGCTGCGGAAACCATCTTCATAGCACGTGTAATCTGCATCGTAGATGAAATTGACGTAATTCTGCCTCGTATTTCTTTTAAGTTTGCCATTAATTTGGGTTCAAAGTTTAAGGTCTAAAGTTTAAGGTTTAAAACACTATATTTCAAACCTTAAACATTGAATTTTTTAGTTGTATTTAGAAGCTAAATCGTTAGCTGCCTGCTTAAGAACACCTGTAATATCGTTATCGATTTTTCCAGCCTTGATAGCAGCCATTGTATCCGGGTGCTTAGATCTCAGGAACTCGATGTATTCGTGTTGGAATTCTTTAATCTTGTTCAATGGAACGTTTCTCATTAAGTTTTCTGTTCCGGCATATACGATCGCTACCTGACTTTCTACAGGAAGTGGTGCATTTACCGGCTGCTTAAGGATTTCTACGTTTCTTTCTCCTTTAGAGATTACTGCTAACGTAGAAGCATCAAGGTCAGAACCGAATTTAGCAAACGCTTCTAGTTCTTTATATTGAGCCTGGTCAAGTTTCAATGTACCAGATACTTTTTTCATTGATTTGATCTGAGCATTACCTCCTACCCTTGATACAGAGATACCTACGTTGATTGCAGGACGAACCCCTGAGTTGAATAGATCAGACTCCAGGAAGATCTGTCCGTCTGTAATAGAGATTACGTTTGTAGGGATGTATGCAGAAACATCACCAGCCTGAGTTTCGATAATCGGAAGGGCTGTTAATGAACCACCACCTTTTACGATTGGTTTAAGAGACTCCGGCAAATCGTTCATCTGCTTAGCAATGTTATCATCAGCGATTACTTTTGCCGCTCTTTCCAATAGTCTTGAGTGAAGGTAGAATACGTCTCCAGGGTAAGCTTCACGGCCCGGTGGTCTTCTCAATAGTAGAGAAAGCTCACGGTAAGCAACAGCTTGTTTAGATAAATCATCATAAACGATAAGTGCTGGTCTACCTGTGTCTCTGAAGAACTCACCGATAGAAGCTCCTGCCATTGCAGAATATACCTGCATTGGAACCGGATCTGATGCGTTAGCTGCAACGATTACCGTATAAGCTAAAGCTCCTTTATCAGATAGAGTTTTAACGATTTGTGCTACAGTAGAAGCTTTCTGACCGATAGCAACATATATACAATATACTGGCTTACCAGCATCAAAGAATTCTTTTTGGTTGATGATCGTATCGATAGCAACAGTAGTTTTACCTGTTTGTCTGTCACCAATGATAAGCTCTCTCTGACCTCTTCCTACAGGGATCATCGCATCAATTGCAACGATACCAGTCTGTAAAGGCTCAGTTACCGGCTGTCTGAAGATTACTCCAGGAGCCTTTCTTTCCAATGGCATTTCGTATAAATCCCCAGTAATAGGACCTTTACCATCGATTGGGTTACCAAGAGTATCTACTACTCTTCCTAACATACCTTCTCCTACTTTGATAGAGGAGATTCTGTTTGTTCTTCTTACCGTATCACCTTCTTTTACTAATTTACTTTCACCAAGTAGAGCAACCCCCACGTTGTCTTCTTCAAGGTTAAGTACAATACCTTCTACATCACTAGAAAATTTCACCAACTCTCCGTATTGTACGTTTTCTAACCCGTATACACGAGCAATACCATCACCGATGGTTAAAACTGTACCTACTTCCTCAACGTTGGATTGAGTATCGAAGTTGGCCAATTGCTGTTTTAAGATCGCAGATACTTCTGCCGGATTTATTTCTGCCATTGTATGGTTGTTTTTTCTTATTTAAAAAGTTTAATTTTTAGATCTTCGTTAGAATATTTAGCTATAAACAAGTCTATTTTAGATTCATCAGCATTTCCGTTTTCGTCAAAAATACCAGACTTATAAATATTTTTAATAATATCTTTATCTGCTAAATCTGTAACAAGTTCTTTGTTGTATTTCAAAAATCTTACGGTGTAAATTACTTTAGTCCAGTAAGGAGATTCGTTCGGATAAAGCGGTGGTGTTTTAGAAACCTGATAAGTAGAGCCTAAAGCTGAAACAACTGCATTATCTTTGATGTCAGATAGAATAAAATTAAAATCATTCGTTTCAATATGATAGGTTTCTTTATCATCGATAAACACTTTATCTTTTTTAATCTTAACTTTTTGACCAAAAGCTAAGAATGAAAAAGCAAGCATTGATATATATAAAACCTTTTTCATATTAATTCAATTGAAAATCTTTTTTAACTTGGTTCAGTTTTGTCTTCACAGAAGCATCTACCTGCTGGTCACCTACTCTCAGAACATATCCTCCAAGAATTTCAGGCTTCACATTTACTTTCAGATCAAAGTTTGAATCAGCATTTACAAGATGGGTAGATCTTAAAATCTGGTCAAGATTTTCTTTTGAAAGCGGAGTTGCTGTAGTAAGCGTTACTCTCTGTACACCACTAAGGTCTTCTACTTTGTTGATGAATTCCTGAGCGATATTTTTCAATTGGTTTTCACGCCCGTGCTTAATTACCAATCTGATCAGGTTCTGAGAAGAAACAGATAAACCTTTGAAAATTTCGTTTGCTACTTCTATTTTCTTTTTAGAATCAATATAAGGAGTCATGAAAAATTTATTTAAGTCCACAGACTCTTTCATGATCTTTACTACATCTTTCATTTCAGAAAATACAGTAGCTGTCTGACCTGACTCGTTTGTGAAATCAAGTAAACCTTGTGCGTATCTTTTAGCTACTTTAGATGTAAGCATTCTTAGTTAAGGTTTGATTTGTTTAAATAATTTTGAACTAATTCGTTTTGAGCTTCACTGTTGTCCAGCTTTTGCTTCAGGATAGACTCAGCAATGTTTACAGATAAAGTACCAATTTGAGTTTTGATGTCTGCCATGGCAGCATTTTTCTCAGCGTTGATAGTCTGTTTAGCAGCTTCGATCATTTTGTCTCCTTCAGCTTTAGCAGCATCTTTAGCTTCTCCTACGATTCTGTCTTTAATTTCTCTGGCTTCTTTAAGGATAGCATCTCTTTCGATTTTAGCTTCACGAATGATTCTTTCGTTATCCTCTTTTAAAGTTTCCATTTCTTTTCTAGCTAATTTAGCTTGATTAAGAGCGTCAACAATAGATGTTTCTCTGTCGTCGATTGACTTTAAAATAGGCTTCCAAGCGAATTTACCTAACAAAAATAATAATGCTAGAAAAATAACAGACTGGATAATAAATAGTCCTGATGAAAACTGATGAATTAATTCCATTATATAAATGTATAAATAATTATTACTTTTTTTTTAAAATTAACATTGCTGCAGCCAACCGCTGCAACAATGTTTTTGTTTTGTTTGGCTTATGATGCGAATAACGCAGCAAATGCAACACCTTCAACTAGTGCAGCTGCAATAAGCATAGCAGTTTGGATTTTTCCAGATTGCTCAGGCTGTCTAGCGATAGCTTCAAGAGCAGCAGCTCCGATTTTACCAAGACCGATACCTACACCTAGTACGATAAGACCTGCACCAATAATTCTAGGGATTTCCATAATATATAATTTTAAAAAATTGTTTTAATATTTGTTTAATTTCTCTTTTTACCTTCTAATTAGTGAGCAGCATGATGTTCGTGCTCGTGCTCTTCTACAGCCATTCCGATAAATAAAGCCGATAGCATTGTGAAGATATATGCCTGTAGGAATGCTACCAATACTTCAAGTAAATAAATTACTAATGTTAAGAATGGGAATGCTACTCCTGCGATCCAGTTTTTAAAGATATAGATAGATCCAATCAAAGTCATTACTACGATGTGACCTGCCGTCATGTTGGCAAAAAGTCGGATCATCAAAGCGAATGGCTTAGTAATAGTTCCTAATAATTCGATTGGCAACATAATGAATTTCATTGGAACCGGAACACCTGGCATCCAGAAGATATGCTTCCAGTAATCTTTATTAGCTGAGAATGTTGTAATCAAATACGTAAGGATAGCTAGGAAGAATGTCATTGTAATATTACCTGTAACATTAATTCCAAAAGGCATCAATCCTAAAACGTTAAGGAAAAGAATAAAGAAAAATACAGTTAATAAATAACCCATGAATCTTTTATACTTATGTCCGATATTAGGAAGAGCGATCTCATCTCTCACAAAAATCACCAAAGGCTCTAAGAATCTTGCTGCTCCTGTAGGAACCGCTGACTTCTTATAAGATTTAGCCATTCCAACAAATAATACAAACATGAAAACCGCCACTAAGATGATAATTAATACACTTTTTGTAATAGAAAGATCTAAAACTTTCTCTTGTGTTGGGTGATGGTCTTTATCCAGAGTAATTGTTCCCTTTTCGTCTGTTTTATAGATTTTCTCATGATGCAGCACATAATAAGCACCGTCTACTTCAGTTGGTTCTCCATGCATAAAACCTTCTTTATTACTCATAAAAGAGTGGAAACCGTTATCATAAAAAATAACAGGAAGAGGAAAACCTATATGATGACCATCTTTATCAACCATCAATGTGAAATCATGAGCATCCAACAAGTGATGATCGATGAACTCTTTGTTTTCTTTAGTTACTTTGTCTTTCTCTGAAAGCTCTTGAGCAGGAGCCTCACCCGTGGTGGCCTCACCATGCTGTGCAGACACTAAGTTTAATACAAAAATACTGTAAAATAAAACTGCGAATTTCTTAAACATTGATAGGTTTTTTTCGTTGTGCAAAAATATGATAATTTTTCTAGTTTCAATAAATAATTTTACTGTTTTTTATCATGATTAATTAACCCGATCGCATAGTATGTAAGCAGTGCTGTCAGGACAAAATAAGGCATAATAAAATGAAATTTGTAGCCAGGAATCACTTCAAAGTCCAGTTTTTTTCTGATTAAGTACATCAAACCGAATTTTAAAAGGATCAAACCAATAACAGATAATCCTAAAAATTGTGGTGCTACTCTATTAATTAAAATTACAAGAGTGATCATCATCATAAACATGACGCTTAGAAAAAGGTAAAATTTAATGATTATAATTTCATCCAGGTGAAAAACAAATTTCCAAAGGGAAAAATGCACCAGGAAGGTCAGAAAGAATAAAATGACAACAAGAATATTGGGATTGATCTTCATTCTATATTTTAATTGATCGCAAAAATAGACTTTTTCTATCGGATTATACCATGATTTGATATTTATCATTTTTCTTGTTTGTAATAATATTACGTATATATATAATATTACGTGATCAAACACTTTGGATATGCTAAAAATTCCTTATTTTTGCAAACCTATAATTTACAATAAATATGTTTAATAGTTTACAGGATAAATTAGACAAGGCATTACACAATATTTCCGGTAGAGGAAAAATTACTGAAATCAATGTTGCGGAAACCGTAAAGGAAATCCGTAGAGCATTGGTAGATGCCGACGTTAACTATAAAGTTGCGAAAGATCTTACAAAAAGAGTTCAGGATAAAGCATTAGGAGAAAACGTCCTTACTTCCCTTACTCCGGGACAGCTGATGACGAAAATTGTTCATGATGAGTTGGTAGACCTGATGGGAGGCTCTCAGGAAGGAATTAATCTTTCAGGAAAACCTTCTGTAATTCTTATTGCCGGTCTTCAGGGATCTGGTAAGACTACTTTCTCAGGAAAGCTTGCTAATTATTTACAGACAAAAAGAAATAAAAAACCTTTATTGGTAGCCTGTGACGTTTACCGTCCTGCAGCGATTGACCAGCTGAAAGTATTAGGAGGACAAATCAATGTTCCCGTTTTTACCGAAGAAGGTTCTACAAATCCTTCTACGATTGCTGAAAATGCAATCAACTTTGCAAAAGCAAACGGTCATGATGTTGTAATCGTGGATACAGCAGGTCGTTTGGCGATTGATGAGCAGATGATGAACGAGATCAAATCTGTACATTATTTCATCAAACCAAATGAAACACTATTCGTTGTTGACTCTATGACAGGTCAGGATGCTGTAAATACGGCAAAAGCATTCAACGATGCTTTGAACTTTGACGGAGTTGTTTTAACGAAATTAGATGGTGATACAAGAGGTGGAGCTGCATTAACGATCCGTTCTGTTGTTGAAAAACCAATCAAGTTTATCTCTACAGGAGAAAAAATGGAAGCTTTAGACCTTTTCTACCCGGAAAGGATGGCAGACAGAATACTGGGAATGGGAGATGTTGTTTCCTTAGTAGAAAGAGCTCAGGAGCAGTTTGACGAGGAAGAAGCTAAAAAACTTCACAAAAAAATCGCTAAAAACGAATTCGGTTTTGATGATTTCCTTAAGCAGATCAATCAAATCAAGAAGATGGGTAATATGAAGGATTTGATGGGAATGATTCCTGGAGTTGGAAAAGCAATTAAAGATGTAGAAATCAGTGATGATGCATTCAAACACATTGAAGCGATCATCTACTCTATGACTCCTGAAGAAAGGAGAAGACCTTCTATCATCAATACTCAGAGAAAAGGAAGAATTGCCAAAGGTGCCGGAAGAAAAATCGAAGATGTGAATCAATTGATGAAACAGTTTGATCAGATGGGTAAAATGATGAAGATGATGCAGGGACCTCAGGGAAAACAAATGATGCAGATGATGAGCAAAATGCCGAATATGCCTGGAATGGGTGGAATGTTCGGGAAATAAGAAAGACAAAATCATTCATAAAAAAACTCTCAGAAATTCTGAGAGTTTTTTGTTTTTATAGAGATATGTTTATTTAAACTTGTATCCTACTCCTAACTGGAAGAAATTCATTTTTAATGTTTCACCATCCACAGGATTCTTGATCATATTGGTAAGACCAAAGCTATAACGCGCATCCACAAATAATCCTTTGTATACATTGTAATCAGCACCCAGGAATAGACCAAAATCGGTAGATTTCAAACCATCATTCAGCTCTCTTTCCAAATAACGCTCTCCTTCTTTAAGTCCGGAAGGATCTACCATACCCGCATTAGGACCACTTACTTCAAATTTTGCTTTATTATTCGTTTTAAAGCTCACATATGGACCTGCATAAATACCCAATTCCGGAGTTGCATAATATCTTGCAGATACAGGAATAACAATTCTGTTAAGGTTCATCTTTTCAGTTAAGGTAATACCTGTACCCGGTATTCCAACTTCAGCTTTTCCGCCAAGATTGGCATATTCTATCTCTCCCTGAACAGCAAACTTATTATTGAATTTATGCTCAACCAAACCTCCGATATAAAACCCTGATTTGGATTTTAAACTGGCTTCGAATCCTCCAAATTCGAAATCCCCCTCACTGGAATTTAATTTTGATAAAGCATACCCTGCTTTTACACCGAATGTAGTTTGTGCATTTAAACCAGCAAATAAAGCGATTGCAGACGCTAATAAAATTTTTTTCATGATTTATTGTATTAAAAAATGTTCGCGAAAATACAAAAAAGCCCTCAGAATCCTCAGGGTTTCTTGCTATATGCTCTGTTTATTATTTTGCAAATACATATTTCACTCCAAAAGTCACGGAAGTTAAACTGATACCCAATTTGTAATCATCAGTTCTTTTTGCCCCGTCAATGTCTCTTTTGTAAGTATTGTATCCGAATTCCCCAATTGTAGCTTCAATTGACCAGTTCTTAGTCAGGAAATAGTCCAGACCTGGTTTAATATTGACTCCAATATTGGTATAGTTATTTTCGCTGTTCAAGGCAGCTGTAAGTAAAGGGTCCGCATCGTTAATATTATTTTTTGCATCCATTTTTTCCTTACCAAACTCCAATGGAACCTGTAACTGTCCAAAGATGTATAATTTATCAGATAAAGTCCAGTACTTTCTCACGAATGGTGCTACCACAAAAGCATTATCTGTATATTTAACTTCAAATGCATTACTTATGGCTGGATCGCCCAATTTGTATTTTGTAACAGCACTTTTATAGCCTATACCAAGCCCTACTGCTACGTTGTTATTAACGAAATAACCAGCTGTAGGAAGAATTCTGATTACATCATCCTTTCTTTTAGTATTGAATTCGTTCTTTTCACTGTGATAATATCCTACATGGCCTGAAAGATAGGAAGTTCCTTTTGCAATCTGTGCATTTGATAAACCAAAAAGTGCAACAGCACCCATCAATACGATTTTTTTCATGATCATTATATTAGTTTTGTATAGCAAAAAAGCCCTAAGAGTTTCTCAAGGCTTTCTTGCTATATGCTTTGTTTATTATTTTGCAAATACATATTTAACTCCGAAAGTTACAGAAGATAAATTCAATCCGAAGTTGTAGTTGTTGGTAGCATCACCATCTTTTGGCTTGTAGTTGCTATAACCGAACTCACCGATAGTAGCTTCAATAGACCAGTTTTTGTTTAAGAAATAATCTAAACCTGGTTTAACAGTAACACCGATTTTTGTGTATTTAGCTTCAGTAGAATTTGAAGTTGAAATTGTGTTATTTCCTACTGTAGTTACAGAGCTAGTTTCAGTTTCAGTTTTTCCAAACTGCATTGGAACTGCTAATTGTCCGAAGAAATATAACTTGTCAGATAAAGTCCAGTATTTTCTTACGAATGGAGCTACAACAAAAGCTGGCTGCTTAGTGATGCTTTCTCCTACTGTGTTACCAAGAGTAGTAGTTAAAGTGTTTTTTTCAGTTTGATAACCAACTCCTAATCCGATTGCTAAGTTAGTGTTTACGAAATATCCAACTGTAGGTAATACGTTGAAGTTTTCTTTTTTATCGTTACCGTTGTTAGATTCTACTTGAGAATAACCAACAGATCCTGATAAATATGTAGTTCCTTTAGCAATCTGAGCGTTTGATAAACCGAAAAGTGCAACAGCACCCGCTAATAATATTTTTTTCATTGTAAAAAATTTTAATACTTTCTGAGGGCAAATTTACAGTGGCTACCAGTAATATTAAAATTTGTTAATGTGATTAATATCATTGTTAAAATTGAGGGTTTTATAAAAATAAATCCTAATTAAGAGATGTTATTGAGTTTTTCACAATATTATGAATAAAAAGATCCTATTTTTTTAACAAGACTCCAATATATTTACTTTTTTAAATTTTCTTATTTTTTCTAAAACCCGATGAATTCTGGAAAAATGCTAAAATTAATTAACCTAAATCACTAATTTTAAAGTTATTAACTCTTAAAATCTAAACAAATGTTTATTATTCAAGTTATCTTCTTTATTTCTAATCATCATAGATCCTCTCTATTAAGAATTTCTGATCAGGAATCCGTACAACTTATATATGAGTAATCAAAAATAGGCTGTCCGAACTTTTCGGACAGCCTATTTTTATCATTATTTTGAAGCTAAAATTTCAGAATTAGTTTCCTCCGAATTTGAAGCCTACTCCAATCTGAGCAAAGCTATTCTTTACAGTCCCTCCGCTATTGTCATTAGATAGGTTTGATACTCCCAAGCTGTATCTTGCATCAAAGAAAAGTCCGTTTTCCAACATATATTCAACACCTAAGAACGGAGCAAGGTTTAATGATTTGATATCTTTTTTAATATCTACCTCACCGCCTTCACCTTCTATTTCCACATCAAGGAAATCTGAACCAATTACAGTCTTTTGTTTAGCTGTAAGAATGATTCCTACATTAAGACCTGCAGCTACAGAGAAACCTTCTGTGATAAAGTATTTGGCAGAAACAGGAACCAAAAGAGTTCCAAAATTCACTTTAGTTGACTCACCAAAATAAATTCCTCCAGCGTTTACGCCATCAATTTTTTCTTTAGCTCCAAGTGGAGAATACAAAACCTCTCCCTGAACAGCAAAGTTATCATTGAATTTGTACTCAGCCATTCCACCGATATAGAAGGTATATTTTGGAGACATTTTTCTTCCGTCAAGATCGTCTTGCTTATCATCCAGTTTAATAGTAGACATTGCGAAACCAGCTTTTGGACCAAATCGAAATTCTTGTGCGTTGGCACAAATTCCCATAGCAGCGACCGCCGCAACAAGTAAAAGTTTTTTCATGTTTAATTAGTTTTTACATTCAAGGTTTGCAAAACTAATTATTTTTTTCAAATTAACAAATTTTAACTGTCAAATTTAAGGTTAATAAAAAGTTAACGAAAACTTTCACTTATTTTTACTAGTCGTTTCTTAGTCTTTTTTCCTCATCGTTATAAGCAAGGATAATCTTTCTTACCACCGGGTGTCTTACCACGTCCTCTTCTGTAAGATGTACAAATCCTATCTCCTTTACGCCGTGCAAAATTCTCATAGCTTCTTTAAGCCCGGACTGTTGATTTTTCGGAAGGTCAATCTGGCTTGGGTCTCCTGTGATGATAAACTTGGCATTCATCCCCATTCTGGTAAGGAACATTTTCATCTGTGCATGAGTGGTATTCTGTGCTTCGTCAAGAATCACAAAAGCATCATCCAGTGTACGCCCTCTCATGAAGGCTAATGGTGCTACTTCAATCACTTTCTTTTCCATGAAGCCTTCCAGTTTCTCATGCGGAATCATATCACGAAGTGCATCATATAACGGCTGCAAATACGGATCCAGCTTTTCTTTAAGGTCACCGGGAAGAAATCCCAGACTCTCTCCCGCTTCTACAGCCGGTCTCGTCAGGATAATTCTTTTCACTTCCTTATCTCTTAAAGCTCTTGCTGCCAATGCCACACTGGTATATGTTTTTCCGGTACCTGCAGGTCCAATGGCAAAAACCATGTCCTTTTTCTCCGTTTCCTTTACCAGCTTTTTAAGATTGGTCGTCTTAGCTTTAATAACTTTTCCGTTAACTCCTTTTACAATGATATCCTGGTCAAATACCAGCTGTTTCTCGTTTTCGTCCTTAATATTCAAAATATTTTCAACATCTTTCAGCCCTATTGAATTGTTTTTGGAGATAAAACTGACAATATCATCCAGTTTTTGTTTCAGTATGTCTAAAGCTTCCTGATTTCCCATGGCAAAGATAAAATGATCTCTTCCTGTAATTTTAATGGTTGGAAAGCTTGATTTTATTAAGTTGAAATATTGGTTATTAACTCCATAGAAGATTTTCGCATCGATATCTTCCAAATCATATGTTAATTCAAACATGCAGTATTTTTATTTTTAGATTTTAAAATTAAAGCTTTTTTTCAAATTTATATCAAATTCTTTTCAACAATCTTTCGGGCTTTCTTTTTATTTTAAATAACTTTGCAATACTACACTATTCTATAAATTGCTCATGTCAATTATTACCCTTACTTCGGATTTCGGAAATTTAGATTACAGAGTTGCTGCTGTGAAAGGCAAAATTCTATCTCTAAACCCTGAGGTTAATATTATTGATATCACCCACGAAATCCAGGCATTCAACCTTATACAGACTTCGTATATTGTAAGAAATGCTTATAAATATTTTCCCAAAGGAAGCATTCACATTCTTTCTGTAGACAGCTTTTATCACAAATCCAGAAAGAATATTATTTATAAAGCTGACGGATCTTACTTCCTGGCGGCAGACAATGGCCTTTTAAGCCTTATATTTTTTGATATTAAACCGGAAGCCATCTACGAGCTTACGCTGAACAACCGTTTTGATGACGTTATCAACTTCACTTCTACAGACATTTTTGTTCCTGCAGCGGTACATCTTGCCAATGGCGGACTCCCTGAAGTCATAGGAAGAAAAATAAACACGGCAAAACAACTGATGTTCCCTCGTGCGGTTTATAATGAATCGGAAGGGATGATTATTGGTGAAGTGACTTATATTGATAATTTCGGAAATATAATATCAAATATCAATAAAGATTTTTTTGAGAACATCAGTAAAGGCTACAGCAGTTTTACCATAAAATTCAGAAATTTAAGCCTTTCAAGAATATTTTCAAGTCACACGGAAGTTGTTTCAGACTGGAAAAGGGAGACCGAATTCCATGGACAGTCTGCTGCTATCTTCAATGATAGCCAGTTATTGGAGCTTACCATCTACAAAGGAAGCAAGAAAAACGGTGCTAAAAGCCTGTTTGGACTGAATGTAGGCGAAAATATTTATATCGAATTTAGCTAAGATTATATATTTCTTAAAAAAACCGATTTTTTTTATATATTTGTCAAAATCTAAAAATCAAAAATGGCAGAATACAAATTATTGCTTCCTTCCATGGGAGAAGGTGTTATGGAAGCGACAATTATCACTTGGTTATTCAATGAAGGTGATAACGTAAAGGAGGATGACTCCGTGGTAGAAATTGCAACAGATAAGGTAGATTCAGACGTACCGACACCAGTTTCGGGGAAAATTGTGAAAATTTTAAAGCAAAAAGATGAAGTTGCAAAAGTAGGTGAAGCCATTGCTATTTTAGAAATTGAAGGAGAAGGTACAGCTTCAGAAGAAGTAAAAGCTGAAACTCCGGCGGCTGCTCCGGATGCTGAAACTTTAAAAGCGATTGAAGAGCCTCTACAGACAGCAGCTGCTTCAAACGTAGAATTCTCAGGAGACCTTTATCTGTCTCCACTCGTAAAATCTATCGCTCAACAGGAAAACATTTCTGAAACTGAACTGAAATCCATCAAAGGCAACGGTTTGGAAGGAAGAATTACAAAAGAAGATATATTAGCATATGTTGCTAACAGAGGAAGCAAGCCAGTTCAACAGGCAGTTCCGGTACAGGCAGCTTCTGCTCCACAACCAGCGGCAGTATCTGCTCCGGCAGCTACCATTCCGGTGAGCGCAGGTGATGAGATCATTCCAATGGACAGAATGAGAAAGATCATCGCTGAAAATATGGTGAAAGCAAAACAAATTGCTCCACACGTTACTTCTTTCATCGAAACAGACGTTACCAACGTTGTAAAATGGAGAAATAAAAACAAAGCAGTATTCGAAAAACGTGAAGGTGAAAAACTGACTTTCATGCCTATTTTCGTAAAAGCGGTAGTGAAAGCTATTCAGGATTTCCCGATGATCAATGTTTCTATCAATGGTGAGAACATCATCAAAAAGAAAAACATCAACATCGGTATGGCTACTGCCCTTCCGGACGGAAACCTTATTGTTCCTGTTATCAAAAATGCTGATCAGTTATCACTTTCAGGTCTTGCAAAAGCAATCAATGATTTAGCTTACAGAGCAAGAAATAAGAAATTGAGACCAGAAGATACTCAAGGGGCAACGTATACAATTTCTAACGTAGGAAGCTTCGGAAACCTTATGGGAACACCAATTATTCCTCAGCCTCAGGTAGCTATTTTAGCCATCGGAGCTATTGTTAAGAAGCCTGCAGTTCTTGAAACAGCTGACGGAGATGTAATTGCTATCAGAAACTTAATGTTCATGTCTCACTCTTATGACCACAGAGTGGTAGACGGATCTTTAGGTGGAATGATGTTGAAGCATGTTCACGACTACCTTGAAAACTGGGATCTTAACACAGAAATATAAACAATGAATAATCAGTAATAAGTAATTTTGCTTATTGCAGATCATATAAATGAAAACCTTCGATTAAATCGGAGGTTTTTTTGTTTTTTTATTATTTAAGCTCTACAAAACCCTAAAAGACTAAACATCCCTCTAAATAAATATTAGATATTCAATAAAAACAATAATTAAAGACCAAATCAACAATTATTAAAATCATTTATATACTATACCAACTTTTTTGGAAATTAGATTGATTAACATTATTTTTAAACAAATATTATTTGAGAAAATGGATCCGGATTACAGAAAATATGACATGACGAGATTTTTTGATTTCACCGAGGAAGATGAAAAATTAATTACTGAGTTTTAATCCGCTTTCTAAGTCACATTATAATATCATCTCAACTCAAAGAAATACAATTTCCGGAATTTTACCGTAATTTTATCCTTCAAAACCTACAAATGCTGAAAATTTTCACCCTCATAAAAAGATCTCTTAAAAACTCCTTCGACAATATTCGAAACGAACAGCTGAAACACAACCTGCTTCAGGCCATTCCTTTTTGGATAGGATCTGTTATTACAGGTTTTTTCGCAGTGATGTATGCGCAGGTATTTGCCTGGGGTGAACATCTCATGAATTTTATTTTCAACTGGCATGCATGGATGATTTTCATCATTGCTCCCATAGGATTTGTATTATCATGGTGGCTGGTGAAAGAATTTGCTCCCAATGCCAAAGGAAGTGGTATTCCTCAAGTGATGGCGGCTGTAGAACTGGCTAACCCGAAAGAACATAGGAAAATCCGGAATCTTTTAAGTATTAAAATCATTTTCTTTAAAATCCTATCCTCTGTTGTTCTGGTCATCGGAGGAGGTGCAGTAGGACGTGAAGGCCCTACGATTCAGATAGCAGGTTCCGTTTTCAGAAAAGTGAATGAGTACCTTCCTGAATGGTGGCCAAAAATTTCCAAGAAAAACATGATTATGACAGGAGCGGCAGCCGGACTTGCTGCAGCGTTCAATACTCCCCTTGGAGGAATTGTTTTTGCTGTGGAAGAGCTGTCAAAAACCCACATTAATTATTTTAAAACTGCCTTATTTACAGCGGTGATTATCGCAGGTTTAACAGCTCAAACATTGGCCGGGTCTTATTTATATCTTGGATATCCGAAAACCAATGATGTTTCTTTAATGGTTATGTTTCCCATCATATTGGTTGCAGCCACTGCCGGCATTATGGCAAGCCAGCTATCTGTCATTATGCTTAAAATCAATAGCTGGAAGAAGAAAAAACTGAAAACAGATAAGGCTAATGTAATCTTTCTGATCATTTGTGCATTAATTATCGCTTCCATTGCATACTTCATCAACAAAGAAATTCTGGGTTCAGGAAAAGAAATTATGGAGCGTGTTCTTTTTACCAAAAATAAACATGAAGAGTGGTATGTCCCTATTTTAAGAATGCTTGGCCCTGCCCTTTCTTTCACTTCGGGTGGTGCGGGCGGAATTTTCGCTCCCGCTCTTACTGCAGGAGCAAGCATAGGCTCAGTTATTTCAGGAGCCATTCATTTAACACCTAACGAAACCAATGTAGTAGTTCTCGCCGGAATGGTTGCTTTTCTTACCGGGATTACGAGAGCCCCGTTTACTTCCGCTATTATTGTTTTGGAAATGACGGACAGGCATTCCCTGATATTCCATCTGATGCTTGCCGGAATGGTCTCTTCCATTGCTTCAATCCTGGTAAGCAGACATTCTTTGTATGATGTTTTGAAGGTTAATTTTCTAACGGAGTTGAGAGAGAAAGATAGTTAATAGTTTTAAATTATTATATTTGGTAACTAACAGAAATTATGTTTTAAATTTATGGCAAAAAAAATTACTCAATATTCAATCTTTGTCAGCTCTCCCCAAGATTTGGAACCAGAAAGAGCTGAAATATCAAATGTTATTTCCGAACTAAATTTAACTTATGCATCAAGAAAATCAATAAATATTGACGTTCTTAAATGGGAAACCCATTCAGCACCTGGAATATCAGAAAGTTACACCCAAAATATCATTAATAATGATATTGGCGAAGATTATGATATTTTTATTGGAATGCTTTGGCAAAGATTCGGTACCAAAACTGAAATAGCAAATTCTGGAACTGAGGAAGAATTTTTAAAAGCTGTTGAAAGGTTTAAAAAAGGTGAAAAAGTTCAAATAATTTTCTATTTTAAAACTACTACTCCAATTTCTTTAGATCAAATAAACATTGAAGAATTATCAAAAATTCAAAATTTTAAAGATTATTTAAAAAAGAATAACATTTTATATGGAAATTTCAACTCGATAGAAGATTTACAAACCAATTTAAGATTGCACATACCGAAACGAATTGATGAATTAATTGATAAAAACAATTCATCAATTGATGATGAACAGAATATTTCAAATCAAATAATATCAAAAGAACATATAAAAATTATAGTAGATAATGAAAGTGATTTAGGCTTTATTGATTTTATATATCAATTTGAAGATTACTTAGCTGATGCTAATTTAGCATTACTTAATATTTCCGATAGTACTAAAAGAATTGGAGAAGACTTAACAGAGAAAGCTGAAGAAATTACTCGAATTTCAAAATATCCTAATCCAAACAAAAATACAATTATTGAATATTTTCGACGTTCTGCAAAGTCTTTAAATTCTTATTCGGATAGAATAGAATTGGAAACCCCAAATTTCTACGATAATTTTGAAGAAGCAATAAATGTTGGATTGAGATATTTAAATATGGTTGATAAAGAAAATATAAAAGACAATTATGAAACTTTAAAATCGAATTATGAATCAATCACTGAATTAAAGAAAAGTATACCATCAGCAATTGAAGGAATGACAACCTTTTATGAAGAAGCAAAAAAACTTCCCAACATGCAATCTGACCTTAACAAAGCAAAAAGAAGGTTATTGCTAAGATTAGAAGATTTAATTTTTAAAATGAAAAAGTCTTATGAACTCACAAATGAATTTCAAGGGCAGTTAGAGTATAAATTAGGATTATATAATGATGATCAGAATGAGTTTTAGATAATATTATCTACCTAGCCAAACAGAATGATGAATTGAAAAGGATTATTTATGAGTAAAATTGATCATCCTCTTGCATATACGGAAATTATTCTCTACTTTTGCACCTCGAAATAATTAACAAATTCATTTAACATTATGAACAATTACGAAACTGTTTTCATTTTAACTCCCGTTCTATCTGAGTCACAGGTAGAGGAAGCAGTGAACAAGTATGTAGATCTTATCAAAGAAAAGAACTGCGAAATCGTTGCTAAAGAAAACTGGGGATTAAAAAAATTAGCTTATCCTATCCAATTGAAAAAGAACGGGTTTTATACTCTAATTGAATTCAAAGGAGAAGGTACTGTAGTAGCTGATCTGGAATTAGCATTTAAGCGTGACGAGAGAGTAATCCGTTACCTTACTACAAAACTTGACAAGCATGCTGTTGAGTACGCTGTAACTAGAAGAACTAAAGTAAAAGCAGCTAAAGCTTAATTATTAACCCTATTTTTTAAAAAAGACAAGACATGGCAATAGATGAAATGGCTAAACAAGCCTCAGCTGGAGGAGAATCAGAAGTAAAATTCCTTACTCCGCTTGATATCAATACAAAATCTGAAAAGAAATATTGTAGATTCAAAAAATACGGAATTAAGCACGTTGATTACAAAGATGCTGACTTCTTATTACAATTTGTAAACGAACAAGGTAAAATTTTACCAAGAAGATACACTGGAACTTCTTTAAAATACCAAAGAAAAGTTTCTGCTGCTATCAAAAGAGCAAGACACCTTGCATTACTACCATACGTAGCTGACTTATTGAAATAAGACAAAAAATAAATAAAAGAAGAGGTCTCCCTCTTCTTTTGTTGCTGAATAAATCATTAATTCTAACTTGATTTTAGCTATAAAACTAAAATCTAAAAAAGGACAACAACAATGGAAATTATCCTAAAAAAAGACGTAGAAAACTTAGGACTTGAGTTTGATACAGTAAACGTAAAGCCAGGTTATGCTAGAAACTTCTTAATTCCTCAAGGAATTGCTCTTTTAGCTACCCCTAAAAACAAAGCTGCTTTAGAAGCTACATTAGAAGCTAGAAAAGAAGAGGAAGCTAAATTAATCGCTGCTGCTAACGCTGTAGTTGAGCAATTGAAGAAAACTTCTATCACTATTCCTGCAAAAGTAGGTGCTGGTGACAAATTATTCGGATCTATCAACAATGCTGATCTATCTGCTGCTTTAGAAAAAGCTGGTGTTTCTGTAGAGAAAAAATACATCAAAATTCCTGGTAATACTATCAAGAGAACTGGTAAATTCACAGCTCTTATCAGACTTCACAGAAATGTTGAGTACAACTACGAGTTTGATATCGTATCTGACGCTCCAGTGGAAGCAGCTCCTAAAAAAGAAGAAGCTAAAACTGAAGAAGCTTAATAAGCAACTGAGAATTTCTCACAATACAAGACCACTTCAATTTATTGAGGTGGTTTTTTATTGAACTACTCCGTCTTTTTGCTTGGCAGAAATCCACCCTTCAGAGAAAGGGAATGTAGGAAATCTTAATAACTATTAGATTATTAGATTAGCTTTTTCAAACCCTACATTTAAGGACAGGCAAGAAAACCTATCCCATACTATAAAACCCGTTACCTCGTAACACGCACCCCGAATCTCAAACTCTCAAACTCTCAAACTCTCAAACTCTCAAACTCTCAAACTCTCAAACCCTCCAACTCACTACTTATCCCCTCTCAATTTATGCTGATATTCTGTAGGAGCCATTCCGATTACCTTTTTGAAAATATTGCTGAAAGACGAGAGGCTGTTGTATCCCACCATCATAGCAATTTCGTACATATTGTATTTTCCTTCAAGCATCAGCTCAAGAGATCGGGTAATTCTCAAAGCTCTTAAAAAACGAATGTAATTCATCCCCAGAATCTCCTTAAATTTCCTTGAAAGGGTTCTCGTACTCATTCCGAATTCTTTTGCTGTAGATTCAATCGTAAGAGGCTTCTCAAGGTTTGCATGAATATATCTTGCAATCTTCAGTAACGTTTCATCTTTGGGAAACGGATGCTGTATCGGAAAGGCAAGGTGTTTTTGTTTTTTCTCCTGCAAAACTCCTTTGAGTGCTTTGAGGAAAAAGTATTTAGAGGTATCATTTTTTGTGATTTTACCATCCCATTCTTTGGTGTACAAAATCATCTCCCGAAGTAAATTATTAACAGAATAAATGTTGATTTCATCAAAAAAGCCACTTTCATTTTCTTCTTTCTTAAAATAAAAGTTATACAAATCAACCTTTGGACTGGTAGAAAAAATATAGTGTGGAGTTCCGGCTGGAATCCACATAAAGCATCTGGCAGGAAGATACCAGTGTTTCTGATCTGTAAAAACATGTACTATACCGCCTTCTGCATACACTAATTGTGCTGAGCTGTGATAGTGAATTTCGGTAGTGACATTTCCGGTAAGGACATGATAAACGTAAAATTCGGTATCATTTTCTTCTACTTCTTTAAAATGGCTGTTGTTCATCCTCTAAAGGTAGGAAGAATTTTCAAATTGGCGTAAATGAGCAAATCTTTTTCTGTTTTCACAAATCGGGTACTATGCTTGTCGTCGTAAATTTGCTGCATCAAAATCATTTTAGCAAAAATCCTTTAATTAATTTATGAATATCATATTTAACGCATGCCGGTATCTGTGCATCGCGTTGTGCTTATTATTGAGCAACTTCTTGCATTCACAGAAAACAGATTACCAGCATCTTGGCTTACAACAGGCTATAGAGATTGGTTTGAAAAATAACAAAAATATACAGATAAGTCATCTCAAACAGGAAATGTCCATAACCAAAGAGAAAGATCTCAAAATGGAAAAGCTTCCGGACATTGAATTCCATACAAGCTACAATCAGGTCACGAACCTGTTTCAGCATCAGAATGGTGTATTTAATAAAGCCACCAAATATGATGTGATTAATGGAATGTATGATTTTACATTATCCGCTTCAATCCCGGTGTACATGGGAGGAAAAATTAAAAATACGGAAAAGAAAGCGGCTATAGATACTGAAATTTCAGCTTTAAAAGCCCATCTCGATGAGAGACAGCTTAAAATAGCCATCATTACTGCTTTTCTACAGATCCATCATTTAAAAGAGCAACAGAGTCTTATTAATGATAAAATGAAGGAGGATTCCGTCAATATCAAGCAGGTAAAAGCTTTGAAAGCAAATGGTGTTGTAACGGTCAATGAAGTCTTAAGGACTTCACTGCAGTTGTCCAATCATAAAATGAGCTGGACGGAACTGGATAATGATATTCAGATCGCAGAACATAAGCTGAAAACGATTCTTTCTCTTCCTGAAAATCAGGAAATGCATGTAGATACAGAGGATCTTATTTCAGACAGTACTACAATTCCTTATGTTGATGAACTGACGGAAACAGCTTTAAACAAGAATGAGTCTGTTGAAATCACCCATAAGAATCTTTCTCTGAAGGAATTGGATCAAAAGATTACCAAAGCGAATTATTTACCTAAAATTACAGCTGGCGGAGAATATTTTTTAAAGTATCCGAATATGATGTTCTTTCCTCCTGAACCCTATGCATATCGTTTGGGAATGGTAGGCGTAAACCTTACCTATCCTATCGAAAATCTGTACAAAAATAAATACAGAATGCAGGAAGCACGGGAAAATATTGACCTTGCCCAACTTCAGATAGAGGAAAACGAGGAAAATGTAAGACATAACGTCTATGAAGCTTATAAAAGATTTGAAGAGACAGACCAGAAAGTAAAAATTGCTGAAGAAGCGATTAATCAGGCCAAGGAAAACTACCGTATCGTAAGAACCAAATATGCCAATAAGTTAAGCCTTATCACTGAGCTGATAGACGCCGACAATGCTTATCTGGAAGCTGAATCTAATCTTATTTCCGTAAAAATCAACAGACAACTTAAATATTACCAACTCCAATATACGATTGGAAACTTATAAAAACTATGGCACAGAAACAATTGACACAAAAAGAAAAAAGAATCAACAAGTCCATTACTTTACTGGCCTGGATCCTGATCATCAGCGGAATCACGGGAATGATCAGTTTTTATCTTTTTTCGAGAAAAAATGTAACGACGAATGATGCTCAGATCGAGCAATATATTACGCCTGTATCCAGTAAGGTATCTGGTTTCATCAAAACGATACGATTTAACGAAAATCAGTTTGTACATAAAGGTGACACTTTAATTGTCATTGACAACAGAGAGTTTGTGAATCAGGTACACATGGCCGAAGCCAATCTTCATGCCAATACTGCAACCATCAGTACCATTGAAAGCGGTGTCAGCACCAAAGAAAGCGATACGAAAATTATTGATGCTAAAATTGCTTCCGCCAGAATTGATATCTGGAAAACAGAACAGGATTACAAAAGATATAAAAACCTGTTAGCAGAAGACGCAGCAACAGAACAGGAGTTTGAGAATGTAAAAGCATCTTATGAACAGTCAAAAGCTAATCTTTTAGCATTGGAACAGCAGAAAAACGCAGTAAAAGCCGGAGCGAGTGAACAACAGACGAAAGTTGCTCCTGTAAAAAGCCAGATCCAGCAAAGTTCAGCGAGTCTTAATAATGCTAAACTTTATCTTTCTTACACTGTGATTACTGCTCCTTATGACGGATGGGTGGGAAAAAAGACCATTCAGGAAGGACAGCTGATTAAAGAGGGACAAGCCCTTGTACAGATCGTAAGCAAAGAAAAATGGATCATTGCAAACTATAAAGAAACACAGCTTGGGCAGATTGACCAAACCCAGGAAGTAATTATTACAGCAGATGCCTATCCCGATGTAGAATTTAAAGGGAAAATACTTTCTGTTTCTCCTGCTTCAGGCTCTCAGTTTTCCTTAATAAAACCGGATAATGCCACCGGAAACTTTGTGAAAATCGAGCAGAGATTTCCTGTGAAAATTATCCTAGATAACAATAAAGACAACGAAAAACTGCTTTCCGGAATGAATGTTCTGGTGAGTGCGAAGAAGATATGAGTTTGAGTGTGGGAGGGTTTTAGGCTTTTAGAGTACAAAATTAACCTCCAATCCACCTATTTCAGATTTTACGACTAAATTATTTTTTAGCGAAAAGGCAAACTGCAAAATAGCGAGTCTGCCAATTTTTTCTTACGCATATTTACCATTTTACCTTTTACTTATTTACACCTTTGCCCTTTGTCTTTTCGCATTTTTCAAATATCTCTTAATAGCAATTTGCTATTTTGTTTTTTAGCTTAATGTTTCCAAAAATTATGCAGCATAATACAGTTTATCATAAATGGGTGCCACAATGGCTGAAACTGCCTCTTCTTATACTGGCATTGTTTCCCCACCTGATGTTGTTGTCGCTTTTACACTCGAACAGTGCCTTCACCTCTTCTTTTATGGATGTAGATTCAGATGACATCCAGTATTTAATGATTTTGATGTACGGGACATTTGTGGTTACCCTTTTAGTTTTACAGCGGTTTATGGCGTATTTCAGCGTCAAATATTATGTACTGCTGATGGCTTCCATTTCCGTGATCATTCTTTATGTTTTATCAGTCACCCATGATTATCATGTCATATTGGTCATCCGGTTTTTAGAAGGAATTTTTGGTTTACTGGAAGGTGCTATTTTTCTGCCTTTAATTATCGCTGAATTAAAAACAAAACACGCCAAAGTTTTAGCGTATCTCTTCATGTATACCATTATGCTGACCGGAGGAACCATTACCACATCCCTGCTGAAATCAAGTATTGAAAATTACGATTTCCGGCATATGATCCTGATGATGGTGTATTTCCATATATTTGTACTGATCATTGGGATTGCCCTATTCAACAGAAACAGATTCTTTCCGAAAAAACCTTTATACCAATTGGATATTACCAGCTGGTTTTTGCTTTGGGTTTGTCTTCAGGCTGGTGGTTATGCAATTATTTATGGCAAAAGACTCATGTGGTTTGAATCTGATACCATTATCATGTGTCTTTTTATATTCCTTCTTTCAGGAGGGTTATTTATGCTTAAACAAAGAAATTCTAAAAGACCGTTGTTTCATTTCGAAGTTTTCAGTTCAAAAAATGTGATTGCAGGAATGATTCTGTTTTTTATCTTTTATCTGATCCGCTCCGGGTTGAATAATGTCTACAGTATCATGGCTACGGTATGGAAATGGCCCTGGGATTATATTGTGAACATCCAGTACTGGAATGTGGCAGGAACTCTTTTGGGAATTTTATTATCCGGAATCTGTCTGGTTCGTGGAATTTCTTCAAGAATTGTTTTCTTTACAGGATTTCTTTTACTAGCCATTGACTGCGCGTGGTTTACCTATACTTTTTACCCAGATACGACCCTTTCCACAATCTGTCCGCCCTTATTTCTGCAGGGTGTCGCTCAGGGATTATTATTTACACCGCTTGTTTTCTTTTTAATTTCAGGAACTCCTGAAAAATATGTATCCAACGCTACCGCTTTGGGGACAACCACGCGTTTCTGGACAACCGCTATCGGTTACGCACTCATGCAGAACCTGATGTTATTTTTAACATTAAAACATTCTGATACACTCAGTGCTAATCTTACAGATACCAATCCTGTCTTTTACAGTCAATGGAATCAGCTTTTCGGAGCTAATATTTCCAAACTGTCAGTTAATGATTCTTTATCCATCACAGCAGGAGCTTTTAAAGCTAAAATAACCGCTCAGTCTATTCTTCTTTCCAATATGGAAATTTTCACGGGTCTGTTCTGGCTGGCACTTATTACCGCAATGGGTCTGCTCCTTTACCATCCTGTAAAAATAGCGGTAAGAAACATTATGTAAAAGAAGGAATCAGAGACTGGAAACTACGACGTTTATGTAATGATGTTGTTTAAACTTTTATATTATTTTAGGCACAAAAGTTTTAAACACTTAAGTTTTGTAAAAATCTTTGCCTATTGAGCGAAGTCGAAATGTTCATCTTATGTGAACTTTTTTGCGGTATCCTATTAAACTTACTGAAGTGAAATCAAGTGTTTTAGAATGAAACCTTTTGTGTCTTTTGTGGTTTTGGAAAGTTTAAACAACTTTAATAAATTATTCTCAGCTTCCAAAATTCAGAAAAAACTTCCTGCTTAAAGTTTTTGGCCGGTTTATTGTTCATATTTCGCAATTGCAATATTGCATACCTCACTGCGTTTAATACAAAAGCTTACGAATGGAAATTGAAAGAATTTTACTGAGTCAAAGGGATTTTTTTAAAACACAGCAGACCAAAAGCCTCGCTTTCAGGAAAATGTACCTTGAAAAACTGAAAAATCTAATTATTTCTAATGAGAATATGCTGTATGAAGCTATAAAAAAAGATTTTGGAAAATCAGAATTTGATACTTTCACTACAGAATTATCCTTCATTCTCAATGATATTAATTATTATATCAGGAACTTAAAATCTCTGTCAAAGCCTAAAAAAGTAAGCACCAATCTTGTCAACCAACTGGGAAACAGCAAAATTTATGCTGATCCATTGGGTTGTGTATTGGTAATCGGTGCCTGGAATTATCCTTATCAATTATCCCTTTCTCCCATTATAGCGGCAATGGCAGCCGGAAACTGCTGTATTCTTAAGCCCAGCGAAATAGCAGAAAATACAATGAAAGCTATGGCATCCCTTATCAATGAAAACTTTCCATCTGAATATCTTTATGTGTATGAAGGAGGCATTAATGAAACCACCGCTGTTCTCAAATTAAAATTTGACAAGATATTTTTTACAGGAAGCACAAAAGTCGGTAAGATTGTTTACAAAGCAGCCGCAGAACATCTTACTCCTGTAACCCTTGAACTGGGCGGAAAATCTCCGGCTATCGTCACCCAGCACGCCTCTCTCGAAACAGCTGCCAAAAGAATTGTCTGGGGAAAATTCCTCAACGCCGGACAAACCTGTGTTGCTCCGGATTATCTGCTGGTGGAAGAAACCATTAAGGAACAGTTTCTGGAAATGCTCAGAAAGTATATCAAAGAATTCAAATATGAGCCGGATTCTGATCAATACACAAGAATTATTAACCAAAGGAATTTCCAAAGGCTTATCCATCTTATTGATCATGAAAAAATCTATTGCGGCGGGAATTTCGACGAAGAAAAACGGTATATAGAGCCTACTATTCTGAATCATATAGACTGGAATGACAACATCATGCAGGAAGAAATTTTCGGTCCTATTCTGCCTGTCATCAGTTTTAAAAGTTACCATGCTGCGCTCCAATCTATTCTGGAACTTGAAAAACCACTGGCAGCCTACCTTTTTACCAATAACGCTGAGGAAAAAGAAAATTTTACAAGGAAACTGTCTTTCGGAGGAGGTTGTATCAATGATACGGTAATGCATTTAAGTAATGATCATCTTCCGTTTGGAGGTGTGGGAAGCTCAGGGATTGGAAATTATCACGGAAAATATGGCTTTGAAGCATTCTCGCATCAAAAATCAGTTCTTGAAAAAGCAACCTGGGGCGAACCGGATATCAAATATCCGCCTTATTCTAACAAAAAATTAAGCTGGATAAAAAAATTATTATAACTTATCCCTGATAAGGGATTTTAAATAAAAAAACAATATATTTGGAGCCTAAAACTAAATTCAATAACCATGAAAAATTTAAAAAGATTATCCAGAGAGAAATTAAGTAAATTAACAGGAGGACTATCATGCGCTTCATCTTGTTCAGATGGCAGTATGGTATATATCAGTTCTTGTACTTCCTGTATTCAGTATTCAGGCGCAGCAGCTTGTTATGATGCTAACGGAAGAGGCGCAATACGTATGGAGTTTTGTGCTGCTTAATATAATAAACAATAAGCTTTCTGATTCAGAAAGCTTATTGTTTTTAAAGAATTTTTCCTTTTTCTAAAAATTCTTTTACTTTTTCTTTGCTATACCCTTTTCCATCTTCTAAAATTTCGCTTTGCTGAACATGAATCTTTTTACCATTCTTATCTAAAATAATAAAGAAAGGATAAAACTGTTGTTCCTTAATATTGATATATTGGGCAAAAACTTTTTCATTCTTATTTTCCGGAGAATAGTTCAGGTGATAATATATATAATTCTTATCTGCCAATTCCTTCAGTTCGGGAGTAGTCTGTACAAAATTATTAAAGCGCAGACACCAGATACACCAGTTTCCACCAGCCTGGATCATTATATTCTTACCTTCTTTCTTAGCCTGGGCAATCAATTTATTAATATCAGCCTGAGCGTCGGCTTTTGGGTCATATGGCTTAGGAAGCTTTGCTTTTTCTTCAGCTGCCTTTTTCTGAGAATCTAATTTGGCTTGCTCTGCAGGCACTATAATAGCTGCTTTTTTTACATTTTGCGAAAAAGCAAAGGAACTTAATCCCAGGAAAGCGAATATTATCAATTTTTTCATAATATAAAGGTAAAAAAAATAATATATATCCTTCTGCAAAAATAGAACCATAATTTTATTATCACTAAATTTGCGTGTTTTATGAAATTTCTAATCAAAATATTATACCTGATATCCAAGCTTCCGCTTAAAATATTATATATTTTTTCGGACGTCATCTTTTTCCTGAATTATTATATTGTAGGTTACAGAAAAGATGTTATTACCCGAAATCTTAAAAACTCTTTTCCAGACAAATCTGAAGAGGAAATTAAAGAGATCCGGAAAAAATTCTATCTTAATTTTTCAGATTATCTGGTAGAAACTATAAAGTCTTTCAGCATTTCGGAGACAGAAGCAAGAGTAAGAATGCAGCATATCAATCAGGAACTGTTCCATGAAGCCAAAAGGGAAGGTAAAAATATTATCCTGCTGGCCGGACACGTTTTCAATTGGGAGTGGATTAACGCACTAGCAAAGATTGTTCCCCAGGCTCATTGTCATCCTGTATACAGAAAGGTGAATAATGATTTTTGGGAAAATCAGATGAAGAAGGTCCGGAATAAATTCGGGAATGAAGCCCTGGAAGCCAATGAAGTAATTCTGAATATCTTCAGATCTAAAAATAATGGAGATTCGGCATATATGTTTGTTGCGGATCAGACTCCTCACTTTGCCCACATTACTTACGGACTAGAGTTTTTAAATCAGCGGACACCTGCTTTTGTGGGATACGACAAGCTGGCTACAAGAATGGATCTTGTCTTTATCTATTGTGAGATGAAAAAGGTAAAACGAGGTTATTATCAGGTTAATTATCACAGAATATACCCGGATGGTGAAAAGTTTACGGAAAATGAAGTGGTGAGAAAATTTCATAAATTACTGGAAAATACTTTACACAAAAATCCTGACAATTATCTTTGGTCACACAGAAAATGGAAATATCAGAACTCTATCAAAAATTTTGATTCTGAAAAAAAATAGATTGACATGCAGAAAAAACTGGCAGTTGCCATCTTAAACTGGAACGGTAGAAATTGGCTTGAAAAATTTCTTCCGGGTGTGGTTCAATTTTCTCAGAATGCGGATATTTATGTTATTGACAATCTTTCTACGGATGATTCCGTAGAGTTTCTACAGAAGAATTTTCCCACAGTATATATTATTAAAAATGATAAAAACTATGGTTTTGCAGGCGGTTACAATGAGGGGTTAAAGGCTGTCAAAAATGAATATTACTGCCTTCTCAATTCTGATGTAGAAGTTACAGAGAACTGGACAGTGCCTGTATTGGAATTATTGGAGAATAACTCTTCTATTTCCGCAGTACAGCCTAAGATTTTATCATATCATAATAAGAACTATTTTGAGTTTGCAGGTGCTGCAGGCGGATTGATAGACAATCTTGGATATCCTTACTGCAGAGGAAGAGTTTTTGATGATCTGGAAGAAGATAAAGGACAGTATAATGATGAAACAGAGATCTTCTGGGCATCAGGATGCTGCTTTTTTATCCGTTCAAAAGATTTCTGGAAACAGAATGGTTTTGACGCAAGGTTTTTTGCTCATCAGGAGGAGATTGATCTTTGCTGGAGGCTTATTAATTCCGGAAAAAAGATTTATTATACCGGGAAATCCAAAATTTATCATGTAGGCGGCGGAACGCTCAACAAACAGAGTGCACAAAAGACTTATTTAAACATCAGAAATAACCTTTCTATGATGTTTAAAAACCTTCCTTTTCCTCAATTGATCCTGTTGATATTTTTCAGATTATGTTTGGATAGTGTTGCCGGAATTTATTTTGGTTTGAAGCAAGGCTTTCCACATCTGTGGGCTGTCATAAGAGCTCATTTTGGATTTTACGCCCAGCTTCCCGGAACATGGAAGCTTCGCCCAAAATACCAGAAACATCATTTTTATCAATCAAAATGGCTGATTTTTAAACATTTTTTGGGAGGATAGAACAGGTAAAAGATAGTAGATTGCAGGTTGCAGGCATCAGGAAAACCATTATTCTATTAAATAAGAACTTATTTTTTAGTAAATCATGACTTCAACTGGCCTTAAACTTTGCTCCCTAACCCTTGAAACATTAAACTCGAAACCAGAGAACTGGCAACAACTTATAATTTTAAAAAATGGATTTCTGTGCGATAGATTTTGAAACAGCCACTCATGAGAAAAGTTCAGCTTGTGAGATGGGGATTTGTGTAGTACAGAATTCTGAAATTGTAGAGACTAAAACCTGGCTGATTAAACCACCCAGCTTTCCTTATTTCAGCAGATTCAATATTGCGGTGCATGGAATTCATCCTGAAGATGTAAAAGATGCTCCTACTTTTGATGAAGTATGGTATGAAGCTCAGGATATGATGTATGGCAGTCTTATGATTGCTCATAATGCAGGTTTTGATGCTTCTGTTTTAAGAGGCTGCCTGGAGCATTACGGAATGTTTACCCCAAAATTGAACTATTTGTGCAGCATACAGCTTGCCAAGAAATCATGGAATTATCTTCCAAAGTATGGATTGAAGCCATTGGCAGAGTACCATAAAATTGATTTTACCCATCACAGAGCAGGAGCTGATGCGGAAGTTTGTGCCAAAATATCTTTGCTGGCATTTGAAAAACTTTTCCTCACCAGTAATGATGAAGTAAACGAGTATATGAAAGCAAAAATTAAAAAGCTTTAGTTATCTTAAAAACAAATAGAACCCGGGTTACTTGTAAAAACCTGTACATTATACAGGGCATCAATTATTAATTACTCAACACTTCAGACAACAGATTGAATTTTGGAATATCAATTTCAAAAGTTTCCTGTGTCTCCATATTTTTAACAAGGTATTTTCCACTCATATTCCCTACTCCGGAACGAAGCATTACATTGGAAAAATAAGCAAAATTTTCACTGGTTCCTATCTCAGGAGTCAATCCAATCACTCCGTCGCCTATTATTTCTGTGTATCCGAATCCTACATCAAAAATTAACCATTTTCTTTTCAATACTTTGATAGGAAAGCTTCCGTCATTTTCTATCGTGATATTGTATTTAAAAACGTAACGGTTTTCGGAAGGATAACTGTTTTTACTATCATATTCAGGTATTACTGAAACTTTGATATTGGAAGTCATTTTTGAAAACATCATTGTAGTATTTTCTTAATAAATACAAAAATCTCGCCTTTTTTAAGGCGAGATCATATATTATGTTATAATTTTATTAAAAACTATAATCCAAGGCCTTTTCTTTCGTCACCTCCCATTAAAATTTCAACAGGGTTGTCGATACCTTCTTTTACCGCTACAAGGAATCCTACAGATTCTTTACCGTCGATAATTCTGTGGTCATAAGACATTGCTACATACATCATTGGTCTGATTACTACCTGTCCGTCAACAGCAACCGGTCTCTGGATGATGTTGTGCATTCCTAAGATTGCAGATTGCGGAGGGTTGATGATTGGTGTAGACATCATAGATCCGAAAGTACCACCGTTTGTAATGGTGAAAGTACCACCCGTCATTTCGTCAACTGTAATTTTACCGTCTCTTACTTTAGTAGCAAGATCTTTAATGTTGGCTTCAACAGCACTGAAAGACATGTTTTCTGCATTTCTTAATACAGGAACCATCAATCCTTTAGGACCTGAAACCGCAATTGAAATATCGCAGAAATCATAGTTTACTTTGAAATCACCATCGATAGATGCGTTTACATCAGGATACATTTGTAATGCTCTTGTAACAGCCTTTGTGAAGAAAGACATGAAACCAAGTCCAACTCCGTGTTTCTGAGCAAATTCTTCTTTATACAGTTTTCTCAATCTGAAGATTTCAGACATGTCAACTTCGTTGAAGGTAGTTAACATCGCTGTTTCATTCTTCACAGAAACTAATCTCTGAGCGATTTTTCTTCTTAAAACTGAAAGTTTAGTCGTTGTAGTAGATCTTGAACCTGTTGCAGTAAGAGGGCTTCCTCCTAATGCAGGTACTGCTGCTAATTCAGCATCAGTTTTAGTAATTCTTCCGTCTCTTCCTGTTCCTGAAACCTGTGCAGCATCCATTCCTTTTTCGTCAAGGATTTTCTTAGCAGCCGGAGATGGAGCTCCTGTTGCATAAGTTTGTGGCGCAGCTACCGGAGCAGCAGGTTTTGGAGCTTCCTGTTTAGCAGGTTCAGCAGCTTTCGGAGCCTCTTCCTGTTTTGGAGCCTCAGCAGCAGGTGCAGCACCTTCCGGCTTTTTAGCATCCATATCAATTAAACAAACTACCTGACCTACTTGTACCACATCACCTTCTTCTGCTTTTAAAGTGATAACACCACTTTGTTCTGCAGGCAATTCAAGAGTTGCTTTATCTGAATCCACTTCGGCGATAGGTTGATCTTTTTCTACATAATCACCATCTTTTACAAGCCAAGTTGCAATTTCAACTTCTGTAATTGATTCGCCCGGTGAAGGAACTTTCATTTCTAAAACTGACATATCGAGTATTTTTTATTTTTTAATTGATTATTATTTAAATTAAGCTGTTACTGGTCTTTTTGCAGGAGCATCATCTCTGTCGAAAACTCTGTTGATCACTGCATTCTGGTTTTTCTCAAACATTTTGTGGCTACCCGGAGCCGGAGCACCGCTTGGTACCGGCGCAACTACCTGAATTCCTGTATCTCTGAAGTTTCTCAGGATATAAGACCATGCCCCCATGTTTTCTGGTTCTTCCTGAGCCCACACCAATTGTTTTCTGTTTTCATATTTGCTGAAAATGGTTTCAATAGCATCTGTCTGAAGCGGATATAACTGTTCGAATCTTACTAATGCAATATTTTCACAGTTCAGTTCTTCTTTCTTCGCTAATAATTCGAAGTACAGTTTACCTGAACAAAGAACTAATTTTTCTACTTTTTTAGGATCTGCTGTAGGGTCATCTAAAATTGGCTGGAATGAACCTGTTGCGAAATCTTCAAGTGGAGAAACCACTTTAGGGTGTCTCAACAGAGATTTAGGACTCATTACGATCAATGGTTTTCTGAATGCCCATTTCAACTGTCTTCTCAATAAGTGGAAGTAGTTGGCAGGTGAAGTAATATTGGCTACTACCATGTTTTCATTTGCACAAAGGGTAAGGAATCTCTCCAATCTGGCTGAAGAGTGCTCTGCTCCCTGTCCTTCTGAACCGTGAGGCAATAACATCACCAAGCCGTCCTGAATTTTCCATTTTTCTTCAGCCGCCGCCAGATACTGGTCAACGATAATCTGAGCACCATTCACGAAATCTCCGAACTGAGCTTCCCAGATGGTTAATGTATTGGGAGAAGCCATTGCATATCCATAGTCGAAACCTAGAACACCATATTCTGAAAGGTGAGAGTTGAATACATCAAATCTGTTTTCAGATACATGTCTTAACGGGATATATTCTTCTTCGGTATCTTCAGTTTTTACGACAGCGTGTCTGTGAGAGAATGTTCCTCTTTCCACATCTTCTCCTGAGATTCTTACATTGTGTCCTTCTACAAGAAGTGTTGCATACGCTAACCATTCTCCTAATGCCCAGTCTAAAGAATTTCCTTCAATCGCTTTGATACGGTTATCGAAAAGTCTTGTAATTTTATTGATAAACTTTTTGTCTGCCGGAAGTGTTGACATTTTAATCGCCAATTCTTTCAGCTTCTCCAAGTCATATTTTGTATCTACCGGTAACTGAACTGCTCCTCTCTTACCAATTGGATAGTTTACCCAATCTTCAGCCATGAACACATCCATTACGTTTTTCTCGATCTCTTTAGAAGCGTCGAAATCTTTATCCAAAAGAGCTTTGAATTCCGTTTCCATTTTAGCAATTACGTCGTTGGAAGTAACGCTGTCTTTTAATAATTTATCTTTATAAATTTCTCTTGGATTCGGGTGTTTTGAAATGGTTTTATAAAGGTTAGGCTGCGTAAATCTTGGCTCATCCCCTTCGTTGTGACCATATTTTCTGTATCCTAAAAGGTCGATATAAACATCTTTTCCGAATTTTGCTCTGAAGTCAGCAGCAAAATGGATGGCATGAACAACCGCTTCAGCATCATCAGCATTTACGTGCATTACAGGAGATTCTGTAACTTTTGCAATATCTGTACAGTATGTTGAAGATCTTGCATCCATATAATTGGTTGTAAACGAAACCTGGTTATTGACAACGATATGAACTGTACCTCCTGTTCTGTATCCTTCCAGAGTCATCATCTGAGCCACTTCGTAAGCAATGCCTTGTCCGGCAATAGCACCGTCACCATGAATGATGATTGGTAATACTTTAGAATAATCTTTGTATTTGTCATCTACTTTTGCACGGCAGATACCTTCTACCAAAGCAGCAACTGTTTCCAGGTGAGACGGGTTTGGAGTCAGGTTGATACAAACTTCTTCTCCTGAAGCTGTTTTGATTTTTTTAGATGATCCTAAGTGATATTTAACATCCCCTGAGAATACATCTTCTTCGAATTCTTTTCCTTCAAATTCTGAGAAGATCTGCTTATACGATTTACCGAAGATATTGGTAAGAACATTAAGTCTACCTCTGTGAGCCATTCCTAATACCACTTCATCCACTCCTAGTTGAGAAGATCTTGAGATCAGCTGATCTAAAGCCGGGATTAATGTTTCACCTCCTTCTAATGAGAACCTTTTCTGTCCTACAAATTTTGTGTGAAGATAGTTTTCAAACGCAACCGCCTGGTTTAATTTTAATAAGATTTCTGTTTTTTCGTTGGCAGAAAGACTTGGATGATTTTCGTTTACCTGAAGCCATCTTTTGATAAAATCTTTTTCTTCAACGTTGTTGATGTGCATGTATTCTACTCCGATAGAATCACAGTAGATGTTTTCAAGGTGTTTGATAAGATCTGCAAGAGTAGCAGGCTCTTTCATTCCTGTTTCAACGGCACAGTTGAATTTTGTATTTAAATCTTCTTTGGAAAGACCAAAATTTTCGATATCTAAAGTAGGCGTGTAATGTCTTCTTTCTCTAACCGGGTTGGTCTTTGTAAAAAGGTGTCCTCTTGTTCTGTAAGCCTCAATAAGGTTTACTACTTTAAATTCTTTCTTGATATGCTCAGGAACTTCTCCGTTGGATACTGCCTGAGAAATCTGTTGCTGTACTGCCGGGGCAGCGTTGGCCGAAGCCTGAATAAACTGGGTGTTATCGTCATCTCCGTAGTTCTCCAATGCAAAATCGAAGCCTTGAAAGAAAGCTTTCCATGATGGTTCTAGAGAGTCCGGGAATTTTAAGTACTGTTGGTATAAATCCTCAATTAACTGAGAATGAGCTGCGTTTAGGAATGAAAATCTGTCCATTATTACAGTTTATCTATTTATTAAAATTTATTTGTAGAATTAATCTTCAAATTTAATAAAAAAAACCGAGTTAGAACAGTCTGAAACCGTTAAAAAAACTTAAGAAGAAATAAATTAAAAAAAAATTACTTATACACTGATAATGAGAGCTTAACGTTTACCTCCTGACCATCCATCGGACGTTCAATAAAGGTCTGGCGGATATCTCCGAAGCGCATCTCGTCTTTTTTGGCTTTCTGAATGAGCTGCTGAATTGCCCGAATTCTTCCCTCATAATTCCCTTTGTAGTAAATTACATAATTTTGAGACGGATTTATGGATCTAAAATTGAAATTATTATCAGACACTCCAATTTTCTTAGAAAGTGGAATTCCGAGAAAATAAGAAACCTCTTTGTCTTTGTAATTATCTGCATCAGTAATCAGGATCGGGTATCCGAATTCATCCTCTCTTTTCCCAAGATCCATTGTTACGAAGTTATGGACTTTGTTATAATTCATCACGATATTTTTGTAAAGAGCGTCTTTTTTGTTTGATGTACTTACATTAATTCCCAACAACAGTTTGTCTTCCTCATTCTCCACCATCAGGCTGTCATATTTGATGGCTGCCATCTGGTTGTCTTTTTCTACTTTATTTCCTAAAGAATTTTTAAGATTCACCATACTTTTGTTGATGTTTTCGGCAAAACGGTCTTCAGTCCAGAAATTTTCTACTCTTTTCCAGACTGCTAATTTGGGAGTATGAACATACCAGATAATCTTTGTTTTTTCTGCGGAAACAGGTTTGAATTTAACGTCAACCAATGTCGGATTTTCGTTTTTATCCTCAAAAAGCTGATATTTTAATGTTTTATTGGGGTTTTCATACCTGATGAACATTTCTCCGTCTGTATCATTTTTAGGATCTACGTAGCTGATGGCACTTCCCTGCCCTTCATAAGGCGTGTAATAATCAATATCTATAGACGGTGAGCTGGTAAAAAAGTTGTTCCATCTTGTAAAATTCTGAAGATTATTAAACTGGGCAAAAACTTTATCCACGGGATAGTCGATCTCTTTTTCAATCGTAAAGTTCTTACTTTCATCTACAAAATAATACATGGAAGCAGCATAAGCTCCCCCCAAAAGAATAATGATTACCGCTAAGATTTTAAAAATACGCATCGCACAAAAATAATACAAATATAAAGAGTGACCAATATACTGATCACTCCAATGATATGTTTAACAATAATTAACCTTGTTAAAGGCTGGAAGCGGGATGCAGGAAGCTGGAAGTTACTATTTGACGGATATTGCTACCAGATTTTTGATTAAAAAATTCTTTAAACCAATAGAATAAGCCAGGATTTCGTGTGAAAAGATAACTTTTTCTACTCCGCCATTCATAACTTCCAGCTTACAGCTTCTTGCTTCCCTTCTTTTTTTAATCTATTCTTTATTTTTATCATATGTTTCCTTCCAGATGCTCACTAAATCCTCTGCATATCTTCCCATTATTGGAATTGCTTTGTGATCCTTAATATCATAATATTTTTCAGGAAACTTATATGTTCTTACTTGAGCAATTTGTTCTTCAGTTAAATTATAAGGCAAATCAAAATTGACAGATTGATCAAAATCTATTTTAGAAGGTGGATATTGGTCAAGTTGATATATCTGTTCTGCTTTAGGCTTCACTGGGGTTGCCCATCTTCCGTCAGCTGTTTTGTATAAAGGAAAAAACTGATATTTCAAATGAATTAAATCACCACAGTATTCCCCTACAAAAATCAATACATGATCATAGTTTCTAAAATCAAATTCATACATACTGTTGTGGTCATAAGCTGTAAAAATAATTGTTGAAGAGGGGTAATGCTCTGAAAACTCCTGTTCAATTTTATATTCAGCTCTATATTCGCTATCCATCATTTCACCACAATATTGCGATCTGTCTACAGAAGTAACATTTATTTTTTTCCCCACGAAAATATATAACTTTGATGGGGTTTTCTGATCACATTCTTTATTAGGAATACATGGTGCCCGCTTTAAATTAACCTGAATATTATTCCTTACGATATCCGTAACTTTATATTTTTGGGTGACATACTTTCTTTTAGAAAAATACAATGTATCTGTAACTTTTGCTGTTATAACATAATTCCCCACAGAATCAGGTATTGTGAAAAGGTTTTTATTATTAGCTAGTGCATCATATCCTTTCCAATCATTATTTTCAAATGCTCTGTCTTTAAACTTTCTTATTGTATCATTTACGCTAATTGCTATCAGGTTATTTAAAGAATCCCTGGCTATTCCTCGAACGGTAACTGTTTGTGATGAATAACATTCAGCTATTAAAATTGTTAAAATCAGGAGTGTTTTAAAAAGAATTTGTTCATATTTCATCTAGAATAGCTTTCTTTTTTAAATTATGTTTTTATTGGTTGACAAGAATCAGAATTATTGAATTGTATTTCTTTACAATATAAAGAGTGACCAATATGCTGATCACTCCAATGATATGTTTAACAATAATTAACCTTGTTAAAGGCTGGAAGCGGGATGCAGGAAGCTGGAAGTTGCTATTTGACGGATATTGCTACCAGATTTTTGATTAAAAAATTCTTTAAACCAATAGAATAAGCCAGGATTTCGTGTGAAAAGATAACTTTTTCTATTCCGCCATTCATAACTTCCAGCTTACAGCTTCTTGCTTCCCTTCTCTTACCCGATATGTGTTCCCGGAGCAATTACAGCGCCTTTCTTCACAACCACAATCCCATCCTGAACAGAATAAGTTCCATAATCACCATCCGGAATATGTTTTCCGCCAGTGATCTTCACATTGTCACCGATGTAACAGTTTTTATCCAGGATTGCTTTTTCTATATAACAGTATTTTCCGATTCCCATATTAGGACGTCCACCCCTGTCGTTCAGGACAATTTCTGTTGTATTTTGGTAGAAATCAGCTCCCATAACATAAGAATTCACGATGGTACTTCCTTTATCAATTCTGGTTCTGTTTCCGATCACGGAATTTTCAATTTTATCTGCCATGATGATACATCCATCTCCAAAAACAGCTTTGCTTACATATGAGCCATTAATTTTTGATGGAGGAAGCATCCTAGCTCTGGTATAGATGGGGGAAGATGAAAACAGATTAAACTGTGGCAGATCCAAGCAAAGGTCCAGATTCGCTTCGTAGAAAGACTCTATGGTTCCGATATCCGTCCAATAGCCTTCGTACTGATAGCTTAATGTTTTGTATTTTCCGATAGAACTCGGAATGATATCTTTTCCGAAATCATCACCTGCCCCTTCATCAAACATCTTTTTAAGAATATTCTTGGTGAAAATATAGATTCCCATGGAAGCCAGAAACTCTTTTCCGGCATGTTTATTTTCTTCTGAAACTTCAGATTTCAGACCTGTTAACATATCAAAATCCGGCTTTTCATAGAAAGAAGTAATATTTCCCTCATCGTCCGATTTTAAGATTCCAAAACCTGTGGCATCTTTTGCATTGACCGGAATGGTAGCAATGGTAAGATCGCCTCCGTTTTCAATATGGAAATCCAGCATTTCTCTGAAATCCATCTGATACAATTGATCTCCTGAAAGAATAAGGATATAGTCATAGTCATATTTTTCAAGATGCTTCATAGACTGACGCACAGCATCAGCTGTTCCTTGATACCAGCTGTCATTTTCTACATTCTGCTCGGCTGCCAGAATATCTACAAAACCTTTGCTGAAGATATCAAAGTGATAAGAATTCTTAATATGTGAATTGAGGGAAGCAGAATTAAACTGCGTTAACACCAGAATTTTATTCAGTCCTGAGTTCAAACAGTTTGAAATAGGAATATCCACCAGTCTGTATTTTCCTGCAATAGGAACAGCCGGCTTGGATCTGGTATACGTTAACGGAAATAATCTTGTTCCTCTGCCTCCTCCTAACACAATGGAGATTACATTTCGATTCATAAATATCTTGCGTTTTATTTTATTAAGTTTACTGTTCTGTTTTTAGTGTTTACTGCTACTTTAAAGCATTCTTTGTTTTCATATTTCAGATTTGAATTGATCACTGTCACTTCACACTCTCCCCGATCATTAAGTTCTTTAACCTGTTTATTCACATCATCAATCGGAATGTTGTAGTCTCTCAACTTGCTCCTGAATAATTTGCTTACAATCAGAACATCCATTACATCCGCACTTTTCATAGCAAAATCTTGTAAATCCTGATGATATTTTGCTTCCCAGCCTTTGCCATATTTCTTTGTAATAGCAGCCAGTGTTTTTTTATTCGCTCTGTTTATCTTTTTTTCCAATTCATCATCAATAATACATCCTCCGGCATGCACTGTTTTTATTTTCCATTTCTCAGAAATACCATTGGCTGCTTCTTCACCATACCTATCTTTAAGACCGGATCCGTACAGCCAGAAATAGCCATTACGAAGTCCGTCATCTTCTTTTTTACAGGAAGAAATTAGAATTATGATGAATAGAAAGGAAAAAAACTTTCTCATATTTAGCTATTATATAAAGCTATGTATTTTTCTGCAGATTTCTCCCATGCAAAGTCAAAATTCATGTTGGCATGGATAAGATCTTCCATAACCCCTTTTTGATTATAAATCGCCATTGCCCTGTTCATAGCATGTACAACATCATCTACCCCCGGATAAGTAAAGTTCAGTCCTGCTCCACCCGTCGAAATATCTTCTACGGTATCTTTGAGACCTCCCGTAAATCTTACCACGGGAACAGTTCCGTATCTCATGGAGTACATTTGATTCAACCCGCAAGGCTCTACTCTGGAAGGCATCAGAAGGAAATCTGCTGATGCATAGATCTTATGGGAAAGATGTTCTTTATATCCAAGATCCAGTGCAAAATTGGTGTAGGTATAATCGTATTCTTTCAGTTTATTTTCAATATAGGCATTTCCTGATCCGAGAATCATAATATTTAAAGCTCCATAACTTTGTTTAATACTTCGCCATACTACATCCGGAAGCAGATCTGCACCTTTTTCCGTGGCGAATCTTCCGATAAAGGCAAATAAAGGAAGCTCGGGCTTTAACCCATATTCTTTACAAAGTTTTTCTTTATTTTTCTTTTTCTGAGCTACAGCATTTTTACTGTTAAAATTAAAATCGAGCATCGGATCGGTTTCAGGATTCCAGACTTCGGTGTCAATACCGTTGATAATACCATAAGCTTTTCCGAATTCCTGACGAACCAGACTTTCCAGTCCGCGGAAGCTGATAAAGAGTTCTTCAAGATATCCTTCGGAAACGGTGGTAAAAGCGTCGGCACATTTAATCATACTTGCCAGAGGATTCATGAATCCGTTCCAGTCTATCAGTCCCCATTTATAATCATCAAAAGAAGGCATATAATTGGCCATATTCCAGCTCATCATTCCCTGATATTCTCCGTTATGAATAGTTCCTATTGTTTTTACTCCTTTTAAGAATCCGAATTCCGGACAATTTTCTACCATAAAAGGAATCAAACCAGTATGATAATCATGACAATGCAGCACATCAGGACGGATTTCCATGGCACACAGCCAATGCAGTATTCCATGTTGAAAAGCCAGAAACTGGAAACTTTCATCCTGATACCCATAAGGATTATCCCTGTCTAATAATCCCGGAATTCTTACCATATACAGCTCAAATCCCAGAACATTTGTCTTTTCTTTCAATACCTGAACCTGCAGCATACTGATCCCCTGATGGATAAAGCCATCAAAAACAACATCGAATTCATGATCACGAATAAAAGGTTTATTATACCAGGGCATCACTACTTTTGCCTCTATTCCTTTTACTTTATTCTGATACTTTGGTAACGCTCCAACCACATCTGCCAGACCGCCTACTTTTGCTACAGGATAACATTCTGTACTTAAATGATAAACAACCATTCTTTATCTCTTGTGTTTAATTCTATGTAATTTATACTTTTTATCTTTCTTCTGTCTTAAAATAATTCCTGCCAATGGCGGTAATTTCACCGTCATTGTTTTAGAATAATTCCTCCATTCTTCATACTTCTCATCAAGGATTTCAGGCTCTACTCCGCTTCCACTGTATTTTTCATCATCCGAATTTAAAATAACTTCCCAGTGGGTGCCTGCAGGAATCCCGATTTTATAATCCAATACGTTGGGTGCCAGATTTAAAACGACCATCAGGACATCTTCTTTCTTTTTTCCTTTTCTGAGATAAGCATATACTGAATTTTCCAGATCATCTGCTTCTACCCATTCAAAGCCATGTTTATCAAACTGATTTTCATAAAAAGCGGTTTCTGATCTGTAAAGGTGATTGAGGTCTTTCACCATTTCCTGCATTCCTTGGTGAACAGGATATTTAAGCAAATGCCAGTCCAGGCTTCTGGTAAAATTCCATTCACCGGTCTGCCCGAATTCATCGCCCATGAAAAGCAGCTTGGCTCCGGGATGGGTATACATATATACATATAAGGTACGGAGATTGGCAAATTTCTGCCATTCATCACCTTTCATTTTATAAATAAGGCTTGCTTTTCCGTGTACCACTTCATCATGTGACAAAGGCATCATATAATTTTCATTATACATATACATGGAAGCAAAGGTCAGTTTATGATGATGGAATTTACGGTTAACAAAATCTTCTTTGAAGTAATCCAGCGTATCATGCATCCAGCCCATCATCCATTTCATTCCAAATCCTACACCGCCGTCATGAACAGGTTTTGTAAGCATGGGAAAATCTGAACTTTCTTCTGCTATGGTGATGATATTATTCCCAAATTCTTTATAAACAGCCGTATTAAATTCCTGTAGAAAAGTTTTAGCTTCCAGGTTCACATTGGTTCCATATATATTAGGTTCCCATTCTCCTTCATTTCTTGAATAATCAAGATGAAGCATTGAAGTTACGGCATCCACACGCAATCCGTCTGCATGATAGCGATCCAGCCAGAACATGGCATTTGAAATCAGAAAAGACTTTACTTCATTTCTTCCGTAATTGAAAATATGCGATTTCCAATCCGGATGAAATCCTTTTCTCGGATCTTCATGTTCATACAGATAAGAGCCGTCAAAGCGGTGAAGACCATTGGCATCTCCCGGAAAATGGGACGGAACCCAATCCAGAATAACGCCTATTTCATTATTATGAAGTTCATCAATAAGAAACATCAGATCCTGTGGTGAACCAAAGCGCGAAGTGGCCGCATAAAAACCGGTAATCTGATATCCCCAGCTGGGCTCGTAAGGGTATTCCATCACCGGCATAAATTCTACATGGGTAAATCCCATTTCTTTGATATAAGGAACCAGTTTTTTGGCAATGTCTCTATAGTTTAAAAAACGTTGGGGCTGATTTTCTTCTCTTACCCAGGAGCCCAAATGCAGCTCATATATAGATATCGGAGCTTCCAGCCTGTTTCTTTTCCAGCGGCTGTCCATCCATTCCTGATCATCCCACTCATACCATGTAGTGGAAACCAAAGATGCAGCCTGAATATTCTGTTCCCAGCTTACAGCGTAAGGATCACTTTTCTCCAGAATTTCGCCTCCTTGCGTTTCAATAGCATATTTATATAATGTTCCCCAGGTTAATCCTTCAATAAATCCTTCCCAGATCCCGGATTCATCCCATCGTGGAAACAAGATATGATCTTTATGATTCCAGTTGTTAAAATTTCCGATCACAGAAACTTTCTTTGCATTAGGTGCCCAAACGGAAAAATATACGCCCTTTACGCCCTCTTTTTCTGCAGAATGTGCTCCAAATTTACCATACAGCTTGTAGTGTCTACCTTCTTTAAAAAGGTATACATCATGATCGGTGAAAAGCGTGTAGGTCTTAACAGAATTCATCAAGATCAGTTTATATTTATATTTTTCCTGAAACTACGAAAAATACTGACAATAGTGATGAATTATTCATCAAATAATTATCAACATCATTTCGTGTTTTGTCTATCTATCAAATATATCATTTTTTACTACATATTTTTATAATTTCAAAACAATCTTTTTTTTATAAATTTAACATCAATATTTTATTAAACACAACGATGAGGTTCGAACTTTATACAGTAGAAATAGACAACAGACCGGTATTTATTACCGGAAATTTCAATAGCTGGAATCCTAAAGATTATAATTTTCAGCTTATACAAACTGACACATCCCATTATTTTATAGAAATTGAAGATCAGGCTCTTCCTGATGATATTGAATATAAATTCACAAAGGGAGGTTGGGAAAATGTAGAACTGGACCAATATGGAAATATCACACCCAACCGGAAAGTAAAAAAATCTGCAGGTAAAACAGCTGACTCTGTAGAAAAATGGAGATTGAACTGGGGACCGTTCAAGGAAGAATATTATCCTATAGCAGAAGTTATTTCCGAAAATTTTTACATTCCACAGCTTGACCGTTACCGTAAGGTTTGGGCACTCCTTCCCTACGACTATCATAACACGGATAAACGGTATCCTGTTTTATATCTTCAGGATGCACAAAATCTGTTCAATGAAGGAAGCGGCTTCGGAAATTGGGAAATCGACAAAAAGCTATCCATCCTTGCAGAATACGGACGCGGTGATCTTATCATCATTGCGATAGAACATGGCAGCGAGGAAAGAATTAAAGAATATATTTTTGATAATGACCATGTCGCCAACGGTTCGGAAGGGAAAAAATACATCCGCTTTATTGCAGATACTTTAAAGCCTTTTGTGGACGAAAATTACAGAACAAAAAAAGACCGCGACAATACCGGAATCGGGGGCAGCTCATTGGGAGCGCTTATCAGTATATACAGTGGTTTTCTTTATCCTGAAGTGTACTCCAAACTATTGATCTTCTCACCTTCTCTCTGGGTAGAACCGAATAACAACTTTCCGATGATGAATTTCCGGGTTCCGTTTAAAACTAAAATTTATCTTTACGGCGGCGGTCAGGAAGGCTCTAAAATGGTCAAAAGAATTCATATTTTTGAAGAATATCTGAAAAAATGGGAAGAAAAAAAGCTTTTTGATTTTGAATTTAAAACCAATATCAATCCTGAAGGTACTCACAATGAATTTTACTGGTCACAGGAGTTCCCAAGGGCTATAGAATGGTTATTCTATGATAATACAGAAAATCCGGTAGAAGTAAAACCACACCAACAAAGCATCAAGAACTCAATATAAAATTGCTGTAGAAAATTTCATTTGAAAACAGCAAAGTTTATGAATTTAGAAAATATAACATCTGTTTATGAAACTAATCAATAAAAAAAACAAAAATTACACACAGGTTTTTCATCTTTTTACTGAGGAAGAATGGACAAAAACCAGTAAAAATTTCAATAAAAACATCTCCACTTTTTTCACTGGGAAGAAACATGAAGTGTTTGTCAATGCCCATGAAGAAGGAATTACTTATTTCATTGGATTAGGAAAATCTGCTTTACAAAATTATGAAATCCAACAGGTGGCAGCCAGGTTTTCACAGTCTCAAAAAGAAAAACTGCAGGCTGTGCCTACATTAGCACTTGCTGATTTTATGAATGAAAAGCAGTTTGAGGAATTCGTTAAAGGACTTTTAACAGGAACTTACAACTATCCTTTTGATAAAAAACACGCTTTCTGGAATACAAAATTTGAATTACATTTTGAAAATTTAAGCCAGAAAAAATTAGATCATATCAGCCAGAAAGCAGAAGCTCTTATTAACGGGCAGACCGCCTGTCAGGACTGGCTCAACAAACCAGCCAATCTTAAAAAACCGGATATATTAAGTGCATACCTCAAAAATCTGGCTAAAAAATATGACTTAAAATACACGGCTTTTAACAGAAAGAAATGTGAAGAGCTTGGATTAGGTGCTTATCTTTCTGTGAACCAGGGAAGTGCTTATGATGCTGCTTTCACTATTTTAGAATATAAAACGACAGCAAAAAACGCCAAGACTTTCGGGCTGGTAGGAAAATGTATTTTGTTTGATACGGGAGGAATATCAATAAAAAGCTCTGCCAATCTGCATTATATGAAGTCTGACATGGGTGGAGCTACCGCTGTTTTGGGAACGTTAATCTATGCCGCTGAAATGCAGCTTCCTGTGAATATTATTGCTGTTCTTCCTATTACAGACAATGCTGTTTCTGAAAAAGCTCTCCTTCCAAGTGACGTGATCACAGCCTACAACGGAAAGACCATCGAAGTGCTTGATACCGATGCGGAAGGCAGGCTGATTCTCGCGGACGGATTGTCTTATCTTGCTAAAAACTACAAAACAGATTTCCTGATTGACCTGGCAACTTTAACGGGAAGCTCTGTAAGAATGTTTGGAGATACCTGCGCTGCAATGTTCTCCAATAATGAAGAATTAAAAAATAATCTTATAAAAACAGGAGACCAAACCAATCAGAGAGTATGGAATCTCCCTTTATGGGATGTCTGGAAAGACGATATCCAGTCTGATGTAGCAGATATGAAAAACATCTCTTTAAAACCTGTCGGAGATTGTATTATTGCCGCGAAATTCTTAGAGCAATTCATTGAAAACCATCCTAAATGGGCACATTTGGATATTGCAGGAGTAGCCTTTGGAAGCGTAGGCTACGCTAAAGAAAAAGCAGCAACAGGTTTTGGTGTTCAACTTCTGGTGAATTTAATTGAAAATTATCACTAAAAATTAGTTTTTTACAAAAAAACTCTGTATAATTGATTAGTGAATTTTCAAAAACGCACGATATTTCATTTTTTAATATTAATAAAATAATAAATAAATGCTTTTATTTTTTAAAATTCACTAAATATTAAAAAACATTATATGGAGAAGAAAACAATTGTGTGTATTTCGTGCTACTACAAAGGCTACGATTTTATGGACGAAATGAAGAATCTCGGTAATAAAATCATCCTCGTAACCTCCGAAAACCTCAAAGAAAAAAACTGGCCCTGGCATGCTATTGATGAAACATTTTACATGCCTGAACTAAAACCATCCGTATGGAATCTGGAACATCTGATCCAGGGATTTTCTCATCTGATGAAGACCAGAAAAGTAGATGCTGTAGTGGCTTTGGATGATTATGATGTTGAAAAAGCAGCGCTAATCAGAGAGACATTCCGTATTCCCGGAATGGGACAGACTACCCACCGGTATTTCAGAGATAAACTTGCCATGAGGCAGAAAGCAAAGGATTCCGGGATCAGCGTCCCTGAATTCACTGCTGTATTCAATGATCATGAAGTGGATGAGTTTACAGACCGCGTTCCTGCCCCATGGGTGCTGAAACCGCGTTCCGAAGCATCAGCATCAGGTATCAAGAAAATAACCTCTAAAGAGCAACTTCTTGAAGCACTGGAAACGCTGGGAGAAGAACGCCATCTTTTTTTACTGGAGAGTTTTAAACCCGGAGATGTTTACCATGTGGACAGCCTTACTTTTAACAAAAAAATAGTATTCACTTCTGCCTCAAAATACCTTGCACCCCCGATGCAGGTATCCCATGAAGGCGGTGTTTTCAGATCCAAAACTTTAGGAAGATATTCCGAAGAGTTTAAAGCATTGGAAGAAATAAATGCTAAAGTACTTTCCAATTTCGGACTGATCAATGGTGCAACCCATACAGAATTTATCCGTGGAAAAGAAGACGGAAAATGGTACTTCCTTGAAACCTCATCCAGAGTGGGTGGTGCTCATATCCCGGACCTGGTTGAAGCATCAAGCGGTATCAATATCTGGAGAGAATGGGCTAAAATTGAAGATGCTCTTCTGAGAGGTCATGATTACAGCGTTTCTCCGCCTACAGGCTATTATTCAGGCTTGATTGTGGCTCTGATTAAAGATAAAGAACCGAATTACAGTAATTTCGAATGTGAAGAAGTTGTCAAATTTCTTCCCATAGATTATCATGTCGGCATTGTTTATAAATCTGGTGATGCCTCCATTGTACAGGACAGGCTGGATGCTGCCGCAGAAATAATCCATACAGACATGCTGAATATCCTTCCTCCCAAAAGCAGCAAATTGAGTTCCTGAAAATGAAGCGTGACATTGATATTCAAAATGTTATTGAATTCATAATATACAGTCTGCCAGAAGATTCCTTGGTAAAACGTAATTTAGAAAACATAAATCCAGGAAAATGGCAAAGCAAAGCATATTATCAGTTCGTTGACTCCAATTCATGCCAACAAACCTGGATCAAAATGGATCTTTAAAGAAAATATAATCCTTGAAAATCCGAAATTAGGAACGATTGTACTGGATATTTTAGAAAAAGATCAGCTGGGAGGAATTGAATTTATTGAATTAATATAAATACAGTATTAAAATTAAACACAAAAAAATGCCTCATATAGAACATACAGACTATTATTCAAATATATTGGGAACAAGTCTAAAGGTAGAAGTGACCGGGCATTATGGTCACCCTATCATTATGTTTCCAACTTCGCAGGGTCAATACACCCAAAACCATGATTTTCATCTCAATGGAAGTATCAACTGGTTTATAGAACAGGGAAAAGTAAAACTTTACAATGTACAGACTATCGACAGCTGGAGCTTTTATGATGACAAAATATCTCCCCAGCAAAGAATAAGAAACTATGAACGGTATGTACAATTTCTGATTCAGGAATTTGTGCCTTATATCCAGAAGCTTCACAAAACGCATCGCGTGGCCGTTGCAGGAGCAAGTTTCGGAGGATACCATGCTGCTAATTTCGCTTTCAGATTTCCGGATGTGGTTTCTCATCTGTTTTGTCTTTCGGGAGCATTCAGCATAAGGAATTTTATGGATGGCTATTCTGATGAACTGGTATACTTCAACTGTCCAAGGGAATTTGTAAGAAATGATGAAGCCTGGAAATATAAACACATGCATATCGTGCTAAGCACTTCTGACCAGGATATCTGCAAGGATAAAAATGTTGAAATGGCCGAAATCTTAAGAATAAAAGGTATAGACTTCTGGTATGATGAAAGAAAATGGATTGGCCACGACTGGCCTTTATGGAGAATGGTCTTCCCTACTTTTATAGGAGCATTTTTCTCTTAAAAACAATAAAAGACAAATAGAAAAAATATACACCCACCTTAAAAACAAAAATTATGACAAAAAAAGTAGGAATTCTTTTCGGTATGGAAGACACTTTTCCCTGGGCATTTATAGACAAAGTAAATGAGCTGGGAGGTGGAGATATCATTGCTGAACCCGTTACTATAGATAAATTAGAACAGGGAGCAGACTATGGTTATGCAGTGATCATCGACAGAATTTCACAGGACGTTCCCTTTTACAGAGCTTATTTAAAAAATGCAGCCCTTAACGGCACTTACGTAATCAACAATCCGTTTTGGTGGAGTGCTGATGAGAAGTTTTTCAACAATGCCCTGATGTCCAAACTGGGAATTCCGCTTCCTAAGACCGTTCTGCTTCCATCTCATGAAAGACCGGACAACACCTCAGAAACTTCATTCAGAAACCTGAAATTCCCTCATGACTGGGAATATATCTTCAATTATGTAGGGTTTCCGGCATATATGAAACCCCATGATGGCGGAGGCTGGAAAAGTGTTTACAGAGTTGAGAATCCGGATGATCTTTGGAATAAATTAGGAGAAACAGAACAACTGGTCATGATGGTACAGGAAGAAATTGTCTTTGAAGATTATTACAGAGTTTATTGTTTGGGAAGAAAATATGTCCATATCATGCCTTATGAACCTAGAAATGCGCCCCATTTAAGATATGCCACCACACATCAGACACAAGGTGCAGAACTTGAAAAATTATTGAAAACCATTCATGATTATACGATTACAATGAATGAAGCTTTAGGATACGATTTCAACACCGTGGAATTTGCTGTAAGAGACGGTATTCCTTATGCCATTGATTTCTGTAACCCCGCTCCGGATGCAGACCGAAATTCTGTAGGAGAAGAAAACTTTGCATGGATCATAGAGCATGCCGCAAAACTGGCTATAGAAAAAGCTAAAGAATATGTTCCGGGGAAACCCAATATTGCCTGGGGAACCTTTGTGAAAGATTCCATTAAATAACATCGAAAAAGAATTAAAAAACACAAAATAAATGCATCATCAGTTTACTATTGGAATTGAAGAAGAATATCAGATCATTGATGTAGAAAGCAGAGATCTGGTTTCTCACGTTTCAAAAATCATTGAAGGCGGCAAAGCGGTTTTAAGTGAGAACTTAAAGCACGAAATGCACGAATCCATGATTGAAATGGAAACAGGAATTTGTCAGAATATCCAGGAAGCCAGAGCAGAGTTAACGAATTTAAGACGCCACCTCATCAATACCGCCCATGAACAGGGATTACGTGTTTCCGGAGGAGGCACTCACCCATTCTCTCATTGGTCTGAAAACAATATCACCCAGGGAGAAAGATACATCAAAATTGTAGATGATATGGGAGATGTGGCCAGGGAAAATCTTATTTTCGGACTGCATGTTCATATTGGAATTCCCAATCGTGAAGAAGGCGTGAGAATTCAGAATGTCATGCGTTACTTTCTTCCTCACGTGTATGCCCTTTCTACCAATTCTCCCTTCTGGATCGGAAGATATACAGGTTTTAAATCGTACAGACAGGAAATCTTTGTAAAATTCCCAAGAACCGGTATTCCAAGTTATTTCAACTCTCTGGCAGAGTTTGACAGCTATGTAGATCTTCTGGTAAAAACAGGAACCATCGACAATGCCAAGAAAATCTGGTGGGATTTACGGGTACATCCGTTCTATCCTACAATTGAATTCAGAATCTGTGATATGCCGTTAAGAATTGATGAAACGGTGTGTCTTGCAGCCATTATGCAATGCCTGGTTGCCAAAATTTATAAACTTCACCAACAAAATCTAAGCTTCAGAAGCTATAGAAGACTGTTGCTGAACGAAAATAAATGGCGTGCTTCCAAAAGTGGTATTGAAGCCCATCTCATTGATTTTGGAAAAGAAGAATCTGTTCCTTATCCGCATTTATTGAAGGAGCTTTTAGAATTTATAGATGATGTAGTAGATGATCTGGGCTGCCGCCATGAAGTGGAATATGCCTGGAAAATTCTTGAAAACGGAACCGGTGCAGACAGACAGCTTCAAATCTTTAAGGAAACAGGCGATCTGACGAAAGTCGTTGATTATATGATCTCTGAAACGGAGTATGGTATCACACATGGTGATTCTGCTTCATAATATTTTTGGTAACTTTACAAAAAATATGATGTAATGAAAGATATTCGAATTGCTCTGCTGGATATGAACAACAATCATGTCAATCAAGGATTTAGAAACATTAAAGAAATTTCTGAATCATTTCGGCAGAACTCTGAAGAAAATGTTGTAATCAAGACATTTGATGTAAGATTCAAAGATGAAATGCCGGAGATCGGAGATTTTGATATTTTCATTTCTTCTGGCGGACCGGGAAATCCACATCGTGAAGGCCTTGCCTGGGAAGACAGATTTGCTGATTTTTTAAACTCTGTTTTTGAGCATAATAAATACCATGAAGATAAAAAGTATCTTTTCCTGATCTGCCACTCATTCCAGCTGGCAAGCATTCACTGGAATCTGGGAAATATCTGCAAAAGAAAATCTTATTCTTTCGGGGTAATGCCTGTTCATAAAACGGAAGAAGGCAGAAATGAGTTTTTATTTAGAAATCTTAAGGATCCTTTTTATGCGGTAGATTCCAGAGCTTATCAGTTTATTGAACCGGATCATGAGCGTTTTGAAGAATTGGGAATGACCATCATGGCAATTGAAAAATTCCGACCTCATATCAACCTGGAAAGAGCCGTAATGGCCGTTCGTTTTTCTGAGGAGATATTCGGAACACAGTTTCATCCAGAAGCCAATCCAGAGTCTTTGATCGAAAATCTGAAAGATGAAAAAAACAGAGAAGCAATGATTGAAAATTTCGGGATGGAAAAATATCTTGAAACGATAGACAGAATAGACGATGAAGACAAAATCATTCTCACCAGACATCAGATTCTTCCGAGATTTCTTCAGTTTGCAAAAAAAAACATTTTGAAAGAAGCTGAATCTTTGGTTTAAAAAGGATGGAAGCTGGAAGTTACTATCGGTTAAGATTATTGATTATTCTTTTATTTATAAACTAATAATTTAAATTTCAGAATTGAAAAGTTCCCTCTCCCAGCTTCCAGCTTCTTACTATATAACAATCGGGCATTAATGCTCGATTTTTTACCATCACAAAGAAAAAAAATATGATTCCAAAATACAGAAAACAGTATAATCACGAGTTTTCAGATGAAAAATACAATCAACTCAAAAATATATTGGCAAAAAAAGGTGGAACAGCACCTGGTTTCAGAGTTTCAGAGAGTCCGCTTTTTCTGACAAAAGAATTTGAGAATAAGCTTATATATGCCAGTGAAAGCATAATCAGCCAGATTAAAGCAATGCCGGCAGAGCTTCTTCAAAAGGCAATTCCTGATAACTGCAGAGTTCCCAATGATACGGATCAGCCTCATTTTTTCACCATAGATTTTGGAGTCTGCAAAAGTGAAAACGGAGCAATAGAACCTCAGCTGATTGAGCTTCAGGCATTTCCTTCTTTGTATGCTTTCCAGAAAGTATATGAAGAAACCTATTGTGAAGTCTACCCTTTTCTTTCAGAGATCAAAAATCCTATGCCCCATGAAACTTTTAAAAACTATTTAAAAGAACTGATTGTAGGAGATGAAAATCCTGAAAATGTAGTCCTCCTTGAAATTTTTCCGGAAAGGCAGAAAACAGCTATTGATTTTGCTCTGACAGAAAAATTACTAGGAATTAAAACAGTATGTCTGACGAAAGTAAAGAAAGAAGGGCGAAAGCTCTATTACGAAAATAATGGTAAGCTAACCGAAATCAAAAGAATCTACAACCGTGTTATATTTGACGAGCTGGATAATATTCCTGATCTTACTACAGAATTTGATTTCCGTGAGGAAGTGGATGTCAAATGGATTACCCACCCGAACTGGTTCTTTAAAATCTCAAAATTCCTTTTGCCCTTATTAAAGCATCCGTTTGTTCCAAAGAGTTATTTCCTGCATGAATTTCCGGAAAATGAAAATCTGGATGATTTTGTATTGAAACCTTTATTTTCATTTGCGGGAAGTGGCGTTAATTTAAACCCTACAAAGGAAGTTACAGAGGCTATTCAGGATAAAGAAAATTATATTCTGCAGAGAAAAGTCTACTATGAACCCATTTTTGAAGATATCAACGGAGATTTTTCCAAAGCAGAGATCCGTTTGTTGTATATTTGGCGGGAAAATGATGAACGCCCTATCCTATTGGAAAATTTGGGAAGAATGACAAAGGCCGCCATGGTGAATGTAGATTTCAATAAAAAAGATGCAATCTGGATCGGAAGTTCTAATGCTTTTTTTGGATAGCTTTACCCTAAGATTAGAACTTATTCCTTTGTATTTTTATCTTAAAAAAAAAGCAGAGTATAAAGACTTATAGAAACAAACCTCCGAAATTCCGGAGGTTTTATTTTTTATTTCCGAAGACCTCTCCAAATCATAAAAAAATCCCCCAAGAAGGAGGATAAAAAAATTGACATGTACGCTGTGTTTTTTTACAAACATTGTAAATATACGGATAGACTGCAAGCATACCCTACGGGAAACCGTAATCATTGATT
>NZ_JBMDJJ010000070.1:0-967 GCF_057809135.1 Chryseobacterium sp. FG46
TAAAATCAAAATTTCCTAAAGCTAAAATTCAAGGACATAGGGATTTTCCCAATGTCTATAAAGCTTGCCCTAGTTTTGATGCTAAGAAAGAATATGCTGGTTTATGATAAGAAGTGCGCAAGAGCGTTTTTAAATAGGAACGGTATTTGCTTTAAATAAAACAGAGAGTCCCCGAATGACTCTCATAGTTTAATATGAGTTATCTATCTTTCGATAGGGACCCACATTGGGAATGGTTTTTTGTAAACAATCTTCTTGCCGTTGACTACTCGGCTTTTGCGGAAGATCAATTCACATGGAACCCCGTCAATTAGCATTTGTTTTTTCGACATGGCTTTACAATGAATTAATGGAGGATCTGTTTTCTCTATTGTAAAGGCGACCCCCTGCCTAAACAGAGTTTCCCAAAATGGGCAAAGCAAAGCCCTCCTTATCGGGATAGGGAGGGCTTATATCTTTGTTATTAGATTATAGTTCACTTATTTCTTTCTTCCTGCAACTGTCTTCTTTTCATAATAAGTTTTTATGTTCATAATATTTTTATTTGTTTATTTTATTGTTTGAACGTGAACTTACAAATTAGTCAGATTTGTTATCTAATAACATAATTCATTGCTTGTCCTATGCTAATTGACATTGCAAATATACGAATTAAAATGAATTAAAATTACGGGAATCCGTAACGTAATGTGTTATTGCTTATTTTGTAAAATAAAACTCATTGCTTGGAAAAATTTATATTTTTCATTAGTTCCACCCTCACAAATTCCGCCTTGAGGTTGCCATCCTAGCTGAATGTTTTCATTTACTAATTTAATCAAATTTTTAATATCGTCTGCTTCGATAACGGTGTAGTCTACGTATTGTTTCATATAATTATTTTAATAAGGTCCGAATATACAAACAATTCAAAATCAATGATTACGGTTTCCCGTAGGGTATGCTTGCAGTCTATCCGTATATTTAC
>NZ_JBMDJJ010000071.1:0-860 GCF_057809135.1 Chryseobacterium sp. FG46
GCAAGTTCCGGGCATGCTTATTGTACAGGATCGGGAGGGTGATATTTATGAGCAGTTTGCCAGGATTCCCCAAGAAGGTGTAGATTTATTGGTCAGGGCAAGGGCAGACCGTTCACTTCCAGATGGGACAAAATTATTTTCCAGCATCGACAAAGAGCAGGTACCCGCTGTTTATTCGGTTTTTATTGATGCCAGAAATGGGAAGAAAAAGAGAACAGCCAAGGTAGAAGTCCGCTATAAACAAGTAGAAATAAAGAGCCCTAAAAGAATAAATGAAAATACGCCTAAAAGCTTAAAAATATATTTTATAGAAGCCAGGGAAATTGAATATGAAGGCAGCGATGCGGTCTGCTGGCGTTTGTTAACTACCCTATCTATAGATAATATGGAGATGGCCATGAACTGTATCGAGTGGTATAGCTGGCGTTGGAGAATCGAAGAGATATTTAAAATTCTGAAAAAGGAGGGCTATGACATTGAATCCTCAGAACTGGAATATGCTTCTTCGATCCGAAAACAAAGCTTAATGATTATGGAAGTTACCATTAAGCTGTTCTTAATGCGCCTTGCCTATGCTGAGCCGGAGATAGAAATTACTCCCGGCTCCTGTTTTCATCCTGAAGAACAGCAGCTGATGGAAGAATACATGAAAGATCTGGAAGGCAGTACCCAAAAGCAAAAAAATAATTATTCAAAGACGGATCTTAAAAGATATGTATGGGTCATTGCCCGCTTGGGAGGATGGAAAGGATACGAAAGCAACAGGCATCCGGGTATTACAACACTGTGGATTGGACTCAAATGTTTTAAAGATATAGCCAAAGCTTACAAAATCTTTAAAGATGTGTCCACACGATAGT
>NZ_JBMDJJ010000072.1:0-780 GCF_057809135.1 Chryseobacterium sp. FG46
GGAGGATTTTTTTAGACCAAAAATAATTTTCCAAGAAATGGTACAAGAATCCAGTTTTATTCTTGATTTAAGTGGGGATTATATATGTTTGGATACCGCTCGTATTATTACTGGGGAAAACTTAGAAGTATTAATTTCTGTACTTAACTCTAAATTATTTTTTTATGCTGTGAAATCATTTTATGGCGGTGGAGGTTTAGGCGATTCTGGCATTCGTATGAAGCATACTTTTTTTGAAAACTTTCCAATGCCTTCATTTCCAATAGAAACAAAAATTGAATTAATAGAATTAGTTAATAATATCAATAATGATAATTTGAATAAGATAAATCAAATTATATATAATTTCTTCAATTTAACACATAAAGAAATAGAATCTATTGAGATTCAATAAATTCTATTTCTTCATATGTCAAACCAATTTGAGAATAAATAATTTGATTTATTTGAAATTCATAATTTTCAACTAAATTAGAATTATCATGTAGTATCATATCTATAAGATTCTCTATATTTTTTAAATCTTTAGTATTAGGAATTGGAATTAGTAAAGGTTCAATTGCTTGGACGCTAACTAACAAATCTCCAGTTCCTGTTTTAGGAGATTCTTTCATAAGATATTTCCCGAATTTAGAGTTTAATATACCTACCAAATATTTAATATTATTTCCAACTGCAAAACATGTACTATCCAAGGTAAATGAAGCTGATTCATCAAATGAAAACCTTAGTATTGAACCTACGCGTTTCCATACTATTTTATGTCTAAAAAAATCCTCC
>NZ_JBMDJJ010000073.1:0-692 GCF_057809135.1 Chryseobacterium sp. FG46
TTCTGAACCAGGTGAAAAAAGAAGATCATCATGATAATATTTATGTCATCGACAGAGGGATCCAGTCTACAAGAACGATGAAAGATTTTGAAGAAAGGCTTCTGAAATTTATTATCCGTTCCAAAGAAAACAGGAAATATGAAGAGATTGAATCTTTTATTAAAACAGAAAACCTAATCAAATGGGATGATTGGGAAGTTATTAAAGACAGCAAAGTGAAACTTTACACCGGAAAACCCATCCAAAACAAACGTGGAAACATCCATCATCGGGAAGAAAAAGTGGAAACATATTTTCGATTGATCGTCATCAAAAATGAAAAAACAGCCAAAGAATTTTGGTTCATAACCAACGAATTTGAACTTTCTGCTAAAGAAATATCGGATTATTACCGTAAAAGATGGGATATTGAGGTATTCTTCAGGTTTATAAAACAAGAGTTGAATTTAAGCCATCTTGTTTCGCTCAATAAAAACGGAATTGAAGTAATGCTCTACATGACAATGATTGCTTCTATGCTTCTGCTGATTTATAAAAAAGCAAACAATTTGGGATATAAAACAGCCAAAAGACGTATTGCAATGGAGCTTAGAGACATGATTACCGCAATTTTAATAATTTTTGCGGGGGGTGATCCTGCAAAAGTCTTTAAAACATAAAAAATGGTCGGAAATTTCTTCCGACCATGACTG
>NZ_JBMDJJ010000074.1:0-625 GCF_057809135.1 Chryseobacterium sp. FG46
ATTCACTGCATTTTCAAACATGATTCCTGTAGAATGTGCAGCAGATTGATACACGTTAGCTAAAGCCATTGCAGGTGATTCTGCTACTACTTTTACGTTCGATTGCGTTACTGCGTCTGTGATTTGTTCGTTTACTGGCATAATGATTATTGTTTATTGGGATTAAAGGTTAACCGGATTTTCCGGCTGTTTGGATAATAGTTTTAAAGAGGTCCGCAAATGGATTATGGATTAAGAATTTTAGCCATAGAAACAGCATCTGCAATGGTATCCAGACTGTAGATCTGTGCGATACCCTGTGTGGTAGCTGCCTGATTGACAATGTTTTGTTGGTTTTGTGCGCTCACCGCATTTTCAAACATGATTCCTGTGGAATGTGCTGCGGTCTGATATACATTGCTTAAAGCTACTGCAGGAGATTCTGCAACTACCTTTACGTTAGACTGTGTTACTGCGTCTGTGATTTGTTCGTTTACTGGCATAATGATTATTGTTTATTTGGGTTAAAAAACAACCGGATTTTCCGGTTGTTTGGATAAGGAATGTAAGCTGTTCGCAAAAATGGATTACGGATTAAGAATTTTAGCCATAGAAACAGCATCTGCAATGGTATCCAGACTGTAGA
>NZ_JBMDJJ010000075.1:0-622 GCF_057809135.1 Chryseobacterium sp. FG46
CTCGGTTTTCTCTTTGTGATGTCTTTACCGTTAATGTCAATGATCTTAATGTCTTTCTTTCCGACTGATGAACAGATGTTGTTATTGGCTCCATCCGTAACTTTTAAATCAGTCTTCCAAAACTGTGGAGAATAAGGGAGTCGAACCCTTGACCTCCTGCGTGCAAGGCAGGCGCTCTAGCCAGCTGAGCTAATTCCCCCTCTAGTAGACTAAGAGACTCAAGATCCTAGATTCAAGATTTTTTATCTTGGCTCTTGGCTCTTTTATCTTCCCGTCTTTTAATTAGTAGTCTCGGGCAGGCTCGAACTGCCGACCTCTACATTATCAGTGTAGCGCTCTAACCAGCTGAGCTACGAGACTTCATTTAATTTTAAATTTTAAATTTTGAATTTTAAATTAATTTTCAAATCTAAAATCTATAATTTATAATCTAAAATCTCTTCTTCCCTATTACTAATTTCTAGTGGGTTTTGTATTTTTAATATAAGCAACCAAACAAAAAACTAAAGCTTTACTTTAAGTAAGTATAGTGTATCTTACGATACTGATTTTGTTTAACGTTCTTCAACGCTCTAAAATGAGATGTTCCAGCCGCACCTTCCGGTACGGCTACCTTGTTACG
>NZ_JBMDJJ010000076.1:0-616 GCF_057809135.1 Chryseobacterium sp. FG46
AGCCTGGGCAAGAGCATTGTCTTCCGCCGAATATTTCTGTCCCGTAAAAACATCTACCGCTGATGGTAAAATTCCATCATATGAAAAACTGAATTTTACTAATTTTTTTCCACTTTTCTGATCAATTCCTTCCTTAAGCTTATTGCATGTATCAGCTACAATAGTACTGTCAACTCTGATTAAGTTATATTTTTCGATTTCCGTCCTGGAATAAAGTTCCGAAAGTCTTCCGTACATCTGCTCGTAGATTTCTATGAAATAATTGGAATCAATTTTTGAAAGCCTCTCGGAAATTGAACTCCTTCGAACCTTTTCCTCTTCCCCTAAACCAAACAACGCTTTGAATCCACTGCTGTTAAACGTATCTTCCAAGGTTCTTTGACTTAATTTTTCATTATCAAACATGCAATACAAAAGCAGGTAGAATATTTTTCTTCCATGCAAAACTTTACTATAATAATCCACTTTTGTACTTGCGGAAAGATGACTTAAAAGTGCTTCGGGAATAAATTCCAACACATCTTTAAGTGATATTTTATGATCTTTAAAAACTGACATAAACAATTGATTATCAGCGGTAAAGATACAAAAAATCAAACAATAAAACAAATTAAAC
>NZ_JBMDJJ010000077.1:0-462 GCF_057809135.1 Chryseobacterium sp. FG46
ATTGTCTCAAACAGGAGGAAATTATAAAATAATTAATAAGAATAGCAACAAACTGGTTGACAACCCTTCCAGTTCCACTGCTGACGGTACAGTAATGACCCAATATGGCGATAATGGAGGGGCAAACCAGCAATGGCAGTTAGTGGATTTAGGCACGGGATATTATAAAATTATAAATGCCTGGAGTGGCAAAGCATTAGATAATTCTCAATCCAGTATAACAAATGGAACAGGGATAATTCAGTGGACTTATGGAGAAGGCGATAATCAGCAATGGCAAATTGTAGAAGTATTTGATCCTGCTAAAGATTATAAAATAATAAACCGTGCAAGCGGGAAAGTTCTAGATGTATATTCCGGATCTTTAGCTGATGGAGCAAAACTTACCCAATGGGACTATACTGCTGGCAACAGCCAGAAATGGAAATTGTCTCAAACAGGAGGAAATTATAAAATAATTAA
>NZ_JBMDJJ010000078.1:0-458 GCF_057809135.1 Chryseobacterium sp. FG46
ATTGTCTCAAACAGGAGGAAATTATAAAATAATTAATAAGAATAGCAACAAACTGATTGATAATCCTTCCAGTTCCACTGCTGACGGTACAATAATGAACCAATATGGCGATAACGGAGGTGCAAACCAGCAATGGCAGTTAGTGAATTTAGGTACGGGATATTATAAAATCATAAATGCCTGGAGTGGCAAAGCATTAGATAACCCTCAATCCAGTACAACAAATGGAACAGGGATAATCCAGTGGACTTATGGAGGAGGTGATAATCAGCAATGGCAAATTCTGGAAGTATTTGATCCGGCTAAAGATTATAAAATTATAAACCGTGCAAGTGGGAAAGTTCTTGATGTATATTCCAGATCTTTGGCTGATGGAGCACAACTGACCCAATGGGACTATATTGGGAGCAACAGCCAGAAATGGAAATTGTCTCAAACAGGAGGAAATTATAAAATAA
>NZ_JBMDJJ010000079.1:0-337 GCF_057809135.1 Chryseobacterium sp. FG46
AACCATTTCTATCAGGGCTAGGGGAGGAGTTATAAATGATGAATGATGGATGATGAATGATGAGTTTTGGGGTAGGAGGATACAGTGGTTCGAGTTATTGGGTTTTTAGGTAGCAAAGAAAGATTGGAGTTGAATTTTCATATTCCTGATTTCTATAGAAACTGGTTATTGATTATAAATCTCCATTCCCATTGTGTCATTTTGCAGGAATCCCAACTTCTTGACGATAGTCCTTAAAGGAAGTAAGTGGGCAGGATAATGTTAAGACTTTTTTAGCAGTTGGTATTAGCCGTGTCCTGCTGAGCTGAGTCGAAGCATTTTAATTACAGGTATAGGC